>JBHRQF010000054.1:0-7563 GCA_042645325.1 Campylobacter sp.
ACGTAGACAGGATAGAGATAGTTCCTGGAGGCGGCACCGTGCTATACGGCAGCGGCACGATGGGAGGCGTGATAAATATCATCACCAAAAAGAGCAAAAAGAAATTTTACGCGGGCGTCTCTAGCAAACTCGCCTCCTACTCCTATAAAGACGTAGCCCTAAACGTCGGCGGCGGAGTGACGGACGCGCTATCTTTAAAACTAAACGCGAAAAAATCGGACTCAAACGGCTATAGACGCGGGGATAAAACCAAAGAGGACTACGTCTCGGGCGGCCTAACCTATCAGATAACGGACGATCAGGCGCTATCTATAAACTCAAGCTATTTTAAAGACAAAAGCCGCACCACCGGCGCTTTAAGCAAAGCTCAGCTAGAGCAGGATAGAAGGCAAGCAGGATCAAGCAAAACCGACTATCTAAACAAAAGAGTTAGCGTAAATGCCGACTACTCTATAAATTTAAACGATGCGCTGACGTTTAATCTATCGCCTTATTATCAAAAGCTAACCATGGACTCCTATAGCGCCTACAAAAACGGCGACAGCGGAGCGCTAGGGCTAACCGATAAACAAGCCGGGGCTAAATTTAAAGGCAAATACGGCTACGGCAGCGGAGATTTTATATTCGGTTACGATTTTTTAAGACAAGAGGCCAAAAGATCTATACTCTCGAAATCTACGAGCAGACGCGGCCCTATCATGGTAAGCGCCGACGTCACGACCAAATTTGACGTAGAAAAGAAAACGCATTCGTTTTACGTGTTAGAAAAGCACGACTTCACCGATCAGTTTTCTTTGAGCGCGGGATATAGGTTTGAGCTAGCTAGAAACGATATGGATAGACGCTCACACTCCGTCGTAAAGATGACGCCTGGCCGAACGATAGTTAACGATTCGTCCTTTAAAGGCAAGAAAAACTCGGACAACCATGCTTTTGAGATAACGCCTAGCTTTAAATACTCCGACACCGGCAACGTTTATTTTAAATTTGAGCGCGGATTCGTCTCGCCGTCGCCAGTTCAGTTTGTGGATAAGCCAAACAGAACCGACTACATAGTAAATAATCTAAAATCAGAAACCTACCAAACCTACGAGCTTGGCGTGAGGGATATGATCTATGATAATTTCATAAGCGCGACCGTGTTTTTAACCGATACGAAAAACGAAATCTACACCAGAACGCTCACAAATAACATAACCGACGGCTGGTTTTTTATAAATTTAGACGACGTCAGGAGATACGGAGCCGAGCTCTACGCCGAGCAGCAAATTTTAGACAATCTAAAAACCAGCCAGACCTTCTCCTACGTAAAAGCCGAATTTAAAAAAGGTAGCAACAAAGGCATGGAAGTGCCGACCGTACAAAAGAGCAAATTTGTCGCTAGCATCGACTACGAGCCGATCAAGGATCTAAATTTACTCCTTGATGTCAAATACCTATCAAAGCTAAAAAGAGCGATCTACTCGGGTGTGACGGACATATCCGGCTACGAGACGCAAACCGTATCCAGAACGCTAGTAGATCTTGGGGCAAAGTATAAATTTAAAGGCGGATTTTCGGTCTCGGTGGGAGTTAAAAATTTATTCAACAAAAAATACAACGCCTATCAAAGCGTGCTAGAGGACATATACGAGCCCGCCGACGAGAGAAACTACTACGTAGAGTTTAAGTATGCCTACTAAAAACGGAGTTACGGCGGTTTTGGCGGTGCTTACGGCGCTGCTTTTTATATTTTCGCTTAGCCTCGGCGGAGCCGATATCTCGTGGCAAGATATCATCAAATTTGCAAGCGGCGGCGAGATAGACGAGATGAAGGAAACCATCCTGCTAGAAATCCGCCTGCCGCGCGTCATAATGGCCTTTTTAATCGGCATGCTTTTAGCAAGCTCCGGCGTCGTCGTGCAAAGCGTATTTTTAAACCCGCTAGCAGACCCCTACATCATCGGCATCGCCTCTGCTGCGACCTTTGGCGCCGTGGCGGCCTATCTTTTAAAGCTGCCCGATTTTTACTACGGAGTGTTTGCTTTTTTTAGCGCGGCGATACTTTCGGTGCTGATCTTTAAACTCTCCAAAAAAGGCAAATCCATCGCCACGCTTCTTATCATCGGTATCGCATTTTCCTCGTTTTTGGGTGCGTTTACGAGCTTTGCGACCTACCTCATCGGCGAGGATAGCTTTAAGATAGTAGCGTGGATGATGGGCTACGTAGGCTCTGCAAACTGGGAAAAGATCGCCTACATCAGCGTTCCTCTCGTGCTATCTATGGCGTATTTTTACTTTAAGCGTTTTGAGCTAAACGTCATATTAAGCGGCGACGAGGAGGCTCAAAGCCTAGGCGTGGACGTCGAAAAGATGAAAAAACGCCTGCTCATCGTCTCGTCTTTAGCCGTGGCGTTTTCGGTAGCGTTTACGGGCATGATAGGCTTTGTGGGGCTCATCATCCCGCATACGCTGCGCATGATACTAAAAACCTCGAGCAACATCGTTTTGATACCAATTAGCGCCTTTGCGGGCGGGTTTTTCCTGCTAGCCTGCGACACGATAGGCAAAAGCGTCCTAAGCCCGACCGAGGTGCCTATCGGCGTAGTTACGGCGTTTTTCGGAGCTCCGTTTTTTCTATTTTTAGCTATCCGTTCAAGCAGGAGCATATAAGGTGAAAGTAGAAAAACTATGCTTTAGCTACGGCAAAAAAGAGATACTAAAAAACGTAAATTTAAGCCTCAAAAACGGTCGTTTCGTAGGGATTTTGGGCCCAAACGGCTGCGGCAAATCCACTCTTTTAAAAAATATCCTAAGAATTTTATCGCCAAATAGCGGCGTAATAACCCTAGAAAACAAAAAGCTAGAGGATTATTCGCTAAAAGAGCTGGCTAAAATTTTAGGCTTCGTGCCGCAAAAAACGGTTTTAAGTATGCCTCTAACGGTCGAGGATATCGTGCTAACGGGGCGCTTTTGCCATCTAAAAAGCCAGTTTAGCGGATACGACGCAAACGACGTAGCCAAAACCTACGAGATCATGCGCCTGCTTGACGTAGAGCGGTTTGCCAAACGCAGCGCTCACTCCCTAAGCGGCGGCGAATTTCAGCGCGTACTGCTAGCTAGAGCGCTAGTTAGCGAGCCAAAGATTTTGCTTCTTGACGAGCCTACGAGCGCGCTGGATCTAAATTACGGGGTTCAGATGCTAAAGATCTGCGAGAATTTGACCGCGGAGCTAAATTTACTCTCCGTAGCCGTGCTGCACGATCTAAATTTGGCCGCTATGTTTTGCGACGAGCTCGTGATGCTAAAAGACGGCGAGATACGCTACGCAGGCACGGCAAAGCAGCTTTATACGAAAGAAATTTTATATGAAATTTACGGGCTAAACTGCGAAATTTTAGAACACGACGGTATGCCGTTCGTAGTGCCCGTAAAGCGATAAATTTACAAATCAAAATTTGAAAGGATTTTCTATGAAAAAAATAGCCGCACTTTTGCTTGCAGCCAGTTGTCTTTTGGCAAATTTAACCGCAAACACGCCCAAAAAGCTAGTCGTGCTAGACCCCTCGGTCGTCGAGATAGTCTATATGTTAGGCGCGCAGGATCAGCTAGCGGCCATCGCTACGCTTCAGTTTTCTAAAATTTGGCCGGAGGATCAAACCGTAAAGCTAAAAAGCGTAGGCACGTACACGAAGCCAAATATCGAGCAGATCGTCGAACTAAAGCCTGATCTTGTTATCACTAGCTTTCACTCGGCAAACGTAAACGAGAGCCTTGCTAAATTTAACCTAAAAACCCTCACGCTAAAAGCAGATAGCGTCGGCGATATCTACAAAAATATCGAAGAAATCGGCAAAGTAACGGGCAAAGAGCAAAAAGCGAGCGAAGTCGTAAGCGAGATAAAATCCAAACTCGACTCCTTTGCAAACAGCGAGGTGAAGGGCAAAAAAATACTCGCGGTATTTTCCTCGACGCCGCTTACGGGCTTTAGCTCAAAGACGCTGCCGGGCGATATCTTTAACAAACTCGGACTAAAAAACATCGCCGATAACGTAGAAGGCTCTACTCCGATCGTATCGACCGAGTTTATCTTATCGCAAAATCCGGACTTCATCGTCGTTATCGGCGGCATGGGCGGGGATGGCGAAAATTTCCTAAAACAAAATCCGGTGCTTAAAAAAACGAACGCCGCAAAAAACGGCAAAGTGCTCACCGTACCCTCCTCGATGCTACTTAGAGGAACGCCTCGCATAGGCGAAGCCGTAGATAAATTTTACGAGATGCTAAGTAAATAATGCGCTATTTTCTAGTCTCGCTCGTCTTAAATTTAGCTCTGCTTTTTTTGCCGTTAAACTCGCGCCAGATAGAGAGCGCAAAACCGCAAGAAACGATAAAGATAAAGCTAAATTTGACGCAAGAAGAGCCTAGCAAAGAGACTAGAGAGTATATACCGCCTCAAAGCGCCGAGCCGCTAGAAAAACCTATGGAATGGCTGCAAGAAACGCAACCCGAGCCGGTCAAATTTGAGCCTGAGCCCGAAATTTTACAGCCCGAGCCAAAGCCGGTAGAGCCGGAACCCAAAAAGCCAAAGGAGGAGAAAAAGCAACCCCCAAAGCCCAAAATAAAAAAGCAAATCTCGCCAAAGCCTGCGCAAACGGTAAAAGAGGAGCCTAAATTTGAACCGGCACCCGCGCCGAGTCAAATTTTACCCGCCGAGCAAAGCTCGCAGCCTAGCTCAAATTTAGCCCCAGCAAAGCAGCCCGCCGCGCAAGATAGCGGCGAAGCAAAAGAGCAAAACGCCTGCAAAGAGGGCGTGGGCTTTACCGTGGCGCGCGAGCCCGAGGCCAAATATCCCAAAAAAGCGCTCATGCTGCGACTAAACGGGATGTTTAGAGTCGAGGTTGATTTTAAATTTGACGGAGAGATAAAGATAATAGCCGTTCGCGGGAAAAACAAAATTTTTAACGACGAAGCGGTGAAAATAACAAAGGAGTTAGAAATTAAAGCGTTAAAAAATATTTCGCATTGTATAATTACCAAACCTTACGAGTTCAAAACGGAGGAATAGATGTTTGAAACCAGGCAAAAAGGACATGCCGGACCGACGCGTCCTAAAAAGATAAAGATGGCGACTAACGCCGAGGTCGAGAAATTTTTAACCGAGGAGCTGCCGACGCAAAAGGACGGCGTGATATACATCCACGTGCCATTTTGCGATAATATCTGCTCGTTTTGCTCGATGAACCGCACGAAGCTAGAAGACGAGCTAGACAGCTACACGCAGTATCTACTGGGCGAGATCGAAAAATACGGTAAATTTCCGTATCTGCAAGCTAAAAATATCCGCAGCGTCTATTTTGGCGGCGGAACTCCGACGATACTAAAAGAAAAGCACCTAGAGCCGATCATCACGGCTCTGCGATCAAATTTTAATATCTCGGACGACTGCGAATTTAGCCTAGAAACCACGCTACACAATCTAAATTTAAGCAAAGTGCGCCTACTAGAAAGCCTAGGCGTAAACCGCTTTAGCATCGGCGTGCAGACATTTTCAGACAAAGGCCGTAAGCTACTAAACCGCGTCCACGACAAAAAAGGCGCGATAGAGCATCTAAAAATGATTAAGCAAAATTTCAGCGGTATGGTTTGCACGGATATTATATTTAACTACCCTGAACAAACGATAGACGAAGTGCTAGAAGACGCCCGCCTAGTCGATGAACTAAAGATCGACAGCACGAGCTTTTATTCGCTTCAGCTTTTTGAAAAATCAGAGCTTGCAAAGACGGTCTCACATGACTACTACGACATAAACTACGAACACGAGCTACACAACGCTTTCTTTGAAAAGCTACTGGGCACGGGCAACTACGAGGTGCTAGAGCATACTAAATTTAACCGCATCGGCCGCGACCGCTATCAGTATATCCGCCTAAGCCACCAAGGCGCCGATATCCTGCCGCTAGGAAGAGGCTCGGGCGGAAGGCTAGGCTACTACGACATCTATAACGCTAAAGAAAAAATGCGTATGATAAACAAAGTAGACGACAAACAGCGCGCCGAGGGACGGCTAAAAAGCCTCTTTATGTACCCGAAAATCGACCTCGCGCAGGTTAAAAGCCTAGTTAGCGACGAGACGTTTGACGCGCTAACGGAATTTTTCAAAAAATGCGAAAGCAAAGGCTATATGCGCATAGAAAACGGCTTTTTAAACTACACGACCGACGGCGTATTTTGGGGTATGTCGATCGGCACCGAAGTAGCAAATATCTCACAAAAGGACTTTGAATGAAAAAAATAGTTATCTACACGAGCGCAACGGGAAATACCGAGAAAGTCGGTCTTGCTATCGCAAACGAGCTTGGCTGCGAGGCGGTCAAATTTAGCGAGGATCTGCACCTAAATTTGGACGGTTACGACTTTATCGCGCTTGGATTTTACGTCGATAAGGGCGACGCGGAGCCTAAATTTAAACGCTTTTTGCGCGAGGTAAAGGGCAAAAAAGTGGGCGTATTTATGACGCTAGGTATGGATCCCGAGCACGAGCACGCGATGAACTGCCTAGAAAAGGCAAAAGCCGTACTACGCGAGGGCGAGAATGAAATTTTACGCGAGTTTTACTGCCAAGGCGCGATCGATCCAAAGGTCATCGAGCAACTACGCAAAATGGGCGAAGCAGCACCAAACGACCCGCGCTACGCCGTAACTCCAGAGCGCGAAGCTAGATGGGCTAGAGCCGCAACTCACCCAGACGCAAACGACCTAGAAAACGCAAAAGCAGCGTTTAAAGGAATATAAATTTGCCGCCGCTTAGCGGTCAAATTTGCTAGTTAAATTCGGCGCATTTGAAATTTGTAAATTTGCGCCCTATTTTTGGATTTATTTTAAATTTTACTCACCGAAACCCGCATCTTGAAAGTGCTAAATTTGAAATGTAGCTAATTTCAAAATTTACGGCGCGATAGCGCCAAATAAATCTGCGCGCAGTTCAGCGACCTCTCACGTCGTAGGGGTTGGGGAATTTGTTAAGGGGCAATGGAGCTCTTTTGCTTCAGTTTTACCCAGCAACTGCAAAGCAGAGCGTAATTCAAACCCCTCCCCTTAACAAGAAAGATCAAATTTAATTTAATTTACCGCTTTCAAGGTACGGGTCTCGGCGAGCAAAAAATGCTATCAAGACAAGCTGCAAATTTCTGCCTTAATACTCCAAATTAGCCAAAACTCGCTATAATCTCCTAAAAAATCAAAAGGAAAATTATGATACAAACTTGTTTATTTCCGGCTGCGGGCTACGGCACGAGATTTTTGCCCGCGACTAAATCGCTACCAAAAGAGATGTTGCCGATCCTGACAAAGCCGCTGATCCACTACGGCGTGGACGAGGCGCTAGAGGCCGGCATGAAAAACATGGCATTCATCACTGGCCGCGGCAAACGCGCGCTGGAGGACTATTTCGACATCAGTTACGAGCTCGAGCATCAGATCTCTGGTACGAACAAAGAACACCTACTCGTCGATATCCGCGAACTGATGGCGCGCTGCACGTTTTCATTCACGCGCCAAGAGAGCATGAGAGGCCTAGGC
>JBHRQF010000055.1:0-7510 GCA_042645325.1 Campylobacter sp.
AAAGGAAACTGCGATAGCGTAAGCGCAAAAAATATCCTAGACGCAAACGTAACCTGCCAAAAACAGCGCCTCAGAGTACCTTTTATGATGAAGCTAAAAAAGGAAACGAGGCAAGAGCTAGCGGATAAATTTAAAGACTCCGATCCGCTTCTTTATCGGCGCTTGAGCTCGCTAAGCGAGAAGCACCCCGAGGACGAATTTGCCAAATTTAACGATACGGACGCGTTTTTGGTTTATTTTAACCAGTCTTCGCACAAGGATAAATTCGACAAGATATTTGACGCAAATTTTATAAATCTACTCGCGGCTAAAAAGGAGTTTCACGCTCTAGCAAACGATTTAATAATCGATAAGAAATTAGCCAAATTTAGGCAAAATTTTCTCGCGATAAAAGAAACCGAGCTTGCCGGCAAGGACGCCTTTATGCTCGGCGTTAATGCGGTTTTGTTAAATTCTCCAAAAGACGCGACGAGGTTTTTTACTAGAGCGCAGGCCGCCTTTGAGAGGCAAGACCGCAAGGATAACGCAGTGTTTTGGCTGTATCTGCTAAGCAATGACAGAAGCTATCTCGAGAAGCTAAATCAAAGCCGCGACGTAAATATCTACACTCTCTACGCAAACGAGCTAACGGGAGCAAGTCCCGCCGTAAATATTGTCACGCCGACGCCCACGAAAGAAAAGGTAGCGGACTACGACATAAAAGATCCGTTTTTGTGGCAAAAGACTTTTAAAATGATAAAAGAGATGAGCGCGCAGGACGCCGCAAAGCATTCTGAAACTTTTAACACCAAAGAGACGCTGGGGCAGTATGCCTACCTGATGGAAAAAGCAAGCGGCTACAAGGATAGTTACTTCGTCATGCCGTTTGTTGATGAGCTAGAGGACGTAAATGCGACTAGAAAAGCGCTTATTTATGCGATCGGCAGGCAAGAAAGCCGCTTTATCCCGGCCGTCATCTCGACATCTTACGCGCTTGGTATGATGCAGTTTATGCCGTTTTTGGCTAACCATATCGGCAAAAAAGAGCTGCAAATCCCAAATTTCGATCAGGACGATATGTTTGACCCGCGTCTTGCGTTAAAATTTGCGGATCATCATTTAAATTATTTGGAGAAATACCTCTACCACCCGCTTTTCGTCGCTTACGCATATAACGGCGGTATAGGCTTTACTAAGAAGATGCTTCAGCGAGGCGACCTTTTTAACGAAGGCGAGTATGAACCGTTTTTATCCATGGAGCTCGTACCCTTTGCCGAGAGTCGCGACTACGGCAAAAAGGTACTCGCAAACTATGTTATTTACCTAAGACTTCTCCGTTCCAGTACATCGATTTCGACACTTTTTGGAAGCTTAAAGACGCCTTCTTTGACGGATAAATTTCGAAAGTAAGGTTGATTTTATCGCTTTTGATCTCTGGGGTGCTAACTTCGAAATACTGCGCCCACGGAATCTCAAAGCTAACTTTTTGCAAAAGCGGATCGTTTGTGGCTAGGCGTCTAACCATGATGCCTTGTTGCAAGTCGTTTGCCGTGAAGCTCTCCTCTAAAATTTTAACCTCTTTGGGATGTACGGCCACGACGAATTTCTCTCTTTTTTGCTCGCCCGCAAGCTCGCTATAGATCGGATTTAGATAAGTCGCGACGATTAGGATGTTAGTCTTTTCATCTATGATCTCAGACTTGCTCGTATAAGCTAAAAGCTCGTTTTTTAGCGGTTCGTGGATATATTTTTTGTCCGCGCAACCGACTAACGCCAAAATAAAACTTAAGAAAAATACGCTCTTTTTCATTTTAAAACCTCTTTAAATTTGGCGCTATTTTAGATAAATTTTGCTTTTAAAAAGCCTAAATTTGCTATAATCGGCGTAAATTTTGAAAATTCGGAGAAAAATGAAGAAAGCGGCGATGGCGTTTTCGGGACCTTCAAATAGCGGCAAAACCACGCTTATTTTAAAGGTCGCCAAAAAATTTATCGATGACGGACTAAAAGTCGTTATCATCAAGCACGACCCAGGCGACAAGGCAAGATTTGACGTCGAGGGCAAGGATAGCTACAAATTTGCTCAAATAGGCGCCGAGGTCGCGGTCATGAGTCCAACGCGTACGACCTTTTTCTCGCAGGAGAGCAAGAGCGTGGACGACGTCGTAGCGATGGCTGGCGAGTTTGATTTGCTATTAGTCGAGGGCTTAAAGACTCTGCCGCTGCCGCGCATCAGCGTGTTTAAGGACGAGATAAACGAGGATTATCTTAGCTTTTCAAACGCGATTGCAAGCTATCAAAAAGACTACGAGATCGATAAGCCCAACTTCGATCTAGACGATACGCAGGCCATCTGCGAGTGGATACTAAAAAACGCAAAGGTTTTAAAATGAACGAAATTTTCGAAACTATTAAAAAGATCGCCGTAAAAATCGGCGAAGAGATAAAGTACGCCGATCTAGGCTACACGGATCACGCCAACGCCACGGGCGACACGCAGCTAAAACTAGACGTAAGAAGCGACGATATCATCACGGCCGAGTTTGCAAATTTAGCCTGCGTAAAAGCACTCGTTAGCGAAGAAAAAGAGGACATGCTAGCTCTAAACGAGAACGCGAAATTTATCGTCGCCTACGATCCGCTAGACGGCTCCAGCCTAGTGGACGTAAATTTTTCTATCGGCTCGATTTTTGGCATTTACGAAAACGAGCTAACTCCGCAAAATCTAAAAGCCGCCGCCTACGTCGTTTACGGCCCGCGCCTGGAGCTCGTGCTTTGCGAGGGCGAGACGGCTCCCGCGCTTTACCGCCTGGGCAGGGACGGCGAGTTTAAATTTATCAAAAATCTAGCGCTCGCGCAAAAAGGCAAGCTAAACGCTACGGGCGCGACGCAAAAAGGCTGGAGCGAAACTCACGCTAAATTTATCCGCGAGCTGTTTTTGCAGGGGTATCGCCTCAGATACTCAGGCGCCATGGTGAGCGACTTGCATCAAATTTTACTAAAAGGCGGCGGGCTTTTTAGCTATCCTGCCACGACCGACGCGCCAAACGGCAAGCTAAGAGCGCTATTTGAGGTGCTACCGTTTGCCTTCATCTACGAGCGTGCCGGCGGGGCGACTAGCGACGGATACTCGGCAACACTTTTTGATATGAATGTAGAAAAAATCCATCAAACCACGCCTTGCTTTTTTGGCTCCAAAGACGAGATAAATTTACTGCATAAATTTTACGGAAGCGCGAAATGAGCGAACACGCAGCGGACGTAACTCAAAAAGACGAATTTGAGCTGGAGCTTGACCGTCAAAGAGAAATTTTGCAAGCCTGTCAGCGCGAAAAAGGGCTAAGCTCGTGCTTTGCCTGCGAGGCGATGTTTGAGTGCAAAACCCGCAAAAACTACGTAGACGCCGTATATAGCTCGATGTCCAAAGGCGACGGCGGCGGATTTGATTTTTAAATTTAAAAAGGAAAGATATGAACACGACTTATATTACGACTCCGATTTATTACGTAAACGACGTGCCGCACATCGGGCACGCCTACACGACCGTGATCGCCGATACGGTAGCGAGATTTGCGAGGCTAAAGGGCGATGATACGTACTTTATGACCGGTACCGACGAGCACGGGCAAAAAATCGAGCAGGCCGCCGCAAAAAAGGGCTATACGCCGCAAGCCTATGCTGACGAGATAAGCGCGAAATTTAGGGAGCTGTGGGATAAATTTGATATCAGCTACGATCATTTTATCCGCACGACCGACGACTATCACAAGCTAACGGCGCAAAACGCATTTCTTAAAATGTATCAAAAAGGCGATATCTACAAGGGCGAATACGAGGGGTACTACTGCGTTAGCTGCGAGAGCTTTTTTACGCAGACGCAGCTTTTAGAGGACGAGAGGTGTCCTGACTGCGGTAGGCCGACAAATTTGGTAAAAGAGGAGAGCTATTTTTTCAAACTATCAAAATACCAAGACGCGCTGCTAAAATGGTACGAGGAGAACGAGGACTGTATCGTGCCGCGGGGCAAGAAAAACGAGGTCGTGAGCTTCGTGAAAGGCGGCCTGCGCGACCTCTCGATCACGCGCACGAGCTTTGAGTGGGGTATCAAACTGCCTGCGAGTCTAAACGAGCCAAGACACGTGATGTACGTCTGGCTGGATGCGCTCATAAACTACCTTAGCACGCTTGGTTACACGCGCGGCGATGACAAGATGAACTACTGGAAGGGCGCGACGCATATCGTAGGCAAGGATATTTTGCGCTTTCATGCGGTGTACTGGCCGGCGTTTTTGATGAGTCTTGATCTACCGCTGCCTCGCTGCATCGCGGCTCACGGCTGGTGGACTAGAGACGGCGAAAAGATGAGCAAAAGCAAGGGCAACGTCATCAATCCAAGCGAGGTCGCAGACGCGTACGGGCTGGAAAATTTCCGCTACTTTATGTTGCGCGAAGTGCCGTTTGGGCAGGACGGAGACTTCTCGCAAAAAGCGATGATCGAGCGCATAAACTCCGAGCTTAGCAACGATCTGGGCAATCTTTTAAGCCGTATAGTGGGCATGAGCGAAAAATACTCGGACTTTGAGATAAAGGGCGAAAATTTACGCAAATTTTACGGCGAGGTTTTGGATAGCGGCAACGAATACCTGCAAAACGCTATCAAAAATTTAGAGAGTTTCGCCACGAACCGCTACCTCGAGGAGCTCTTTAAGGCGCTAACGCTCGCAAACGCTTCGATAGCTAAATTTGAGCCGTGGAATCTAATAAAAAACGGTAAAAAAGACGAAGCAAACGCGCTCGTATCGCTGTGCGCGAACCTGCTGGCTCGCGTGGCCGTCCTGCTAAGCCCCGCGATGCCAAGAACCTGCGAAAAGATCGCGCAGACGCTAGGCTTTGAGATCTCGACGGCGACTTACGAAAAAATCATATTAAACAACGAAATTTTGGGTTTTAAAGCGCAAAAAACGCAGCCGCTTTTCCCGAAAATAGAAAAAGAGCTGATGGCGACTGCGGTGCCAAGCGTAAGCGAACCAGCTAAAACCGCCGCCGCTCCGCAAGAAAAATCGGACGAGAAAATAAAAATCGACGACTTTAAAAAATGCGTCATAAAAGTAGGCACCGTGCTTGAGTGCTCAAATATCGAAGGCAGCGAGAAGCTGCTTAAATTTAAGATCGATCTGGGCGAAGAGCAACCGCGTCAAATTTTATCTGGCATTGCTAAATTTTACGCTCCGGCGGACCTTGTCGGCAAGCAGGTCTGCGTGCTGGCAAACCTAAAGCCGGCTAAAATTTTCGGTCACATATCAGAGGGCATGATCCTTAGCGCCGAGGATGGGTCGCTGTGCCTCATCGCGCCGATGGCTACGGTCAAAAACGGATCGGAAGTAGGCTAAAACGGCGTGAATATCGAAAACCTAAGGCGCCTCATCAACGGCGAAGCGCTAAATAAACCGAGCGTCAGCGCCGTGGAGGGCTTTGCGTTTGAGAGTAAAAACGTGCGCCAAGGCTACGCCTACATCGGGCTTGGCGCTGGCGCAGACGAGATAGCCGCAGCTGTCGCAAACGGCGCCTATGCCGTGCTCGTCGAACAAAGATGCGAGGTTATCGATCCTGAAGTCGCTTTTATCAAGGTCGATAGCCTGAGCGCCGCGCTTATGCGGCTGATGCGCTTTGAGGCTAGCTACAAAAATCTCAAATTTTGCTCCGTTAATCCCGTGCAAAAAGCCTTGCTTGCGCGAATGAGCCTAGGTAAAAACGCCGATGGTAACGCAGCTGGCTTGCTGCCCGAGGATGCGACGCAGCTTTTTATAAAGATAATGAAAGCGGGAGCGGGGGATCTGTTTTTTACGGGCGATCTTAAAATTTTATCCAAGATCGCGCCGCTTTACGACACCGTCTTTAGCGACGTGGACGCGGTTTGCGCGCAGGGCGGCTCGCTGTTTGCCTCTAGCGTCGTTTGCGAGGGCGTTTATTATCCAAACTTAAATTTCCCTAAAGTTTTCACGCACTATCTTTGCGGACTTTTGAGGTATCTGATCCGCGCGGGCTTTTCTTTTAAGCTCGGCGACACGCGAAATTTAGGGCACTTTGAGCCCATTTTTATAAGTAAAATTTTTCGCGTCGTACCTTTTGGCGCGAGCTCTCAGGCCTTTATCGCCGAGTGCGACGACGAGCTTTTTGATATGGAGGCGGCGTTTCTGGCGCGAAATTTTAGCGACGGCATCGAGATCTGCGTGCCGGATGATTTTGCGGGAGGCGCGGCGGCTACGATGAGATTTAAGGAGCTTGCCGAGCTAAAAAATCTTTCAAATTTTCACTACGCTCTCGTTAAATGCCAAAAAGAGGAGCTTGAAGCGATGCTAAATTTGAGCTCGCCAGAGCCTGATTTGTTCGGCGAAATTTTATAAAAAGCTCAAATTTGGCCCGAGCTTGGCGGCTTTATCTACTGCAAATTTGACCTGTTTTTTACAACCATCCGCTTTCTACCGCAAATTTGTTGCTAAATTTGACTGATAAAAATGCTTAAGACGGCAAGCCTCAAATAAACATGCTTGCCGCAAATCGTGTTTGTGTGCTTTGCGTAGGTGATTGGCGTAGCGACGCAGACGCGGTCAAATTTTAAAAAAGGGCGTTTTTTATTTTTACCGTCCGCAAAGGCGGATTTTGTTACAAATGCCCGCCATGCAAAATCCCCAAAATCGCCGCCAAAAAGATTGGTGCATTTTGACGGATAAATTTGATTTTGGGCTAAATTTACGGACAGAACCGCACGCGGTCAAATTTTATTTCAAATTTACATATTTTATCCTATCTTTTTCGCCCGCAAGCTCAAATCCTCGCAGTCTTAGGCGGCAGCTGTCGCATTCGCCGCAGGCCTCATCCTCGCGCTCGTAGCAGCTCCATGTTAGCTCTAGCGGCGAGCCCGCCTCCAGCGACTTGCGCACGATGTCAGCCTTGCTTAAATTTACTAGCGGCGTGACGATTCGCAGACTAAAGTCCTTTGAGGTGCCGGCATTTACGGCGCTTTCTATTTTGGCGATAAAGTCCGCCGTGCAGTCGGGGTAGCCCGAGCCGTCCTCCTCGACTATGCCGATGTATAGCGCCTGCGCGCCTTCTTTTTCGGCTAGCGCGGCGGCGATGCTGATAAAGATGCCGTTACGAAACGGCACGTAGGTGCTAGGAGTGTCGGCTTTGGCGCCGTCTTTGCGGATGGCGAGGCTCTCGTCGGTTAGCGCGTTGCCGCCGATGCTTGCTATAAAATGAGCGTCTAAATTTACCTTTTTTAGCGCGCCGATACGCTCGCAGATCTGCTCAAATGCTATCTTTTCGCGCTCCATCGTGCGCTGTCCGTAGTCAAAATGTAGCGCAATAATCTCGTAGCCTGCGCGTTTGGCGAGGACGGCGCAGAGCGTGCTGTCCATGCCGCCGCTCATTATGCAAACCGCTTTTTTCACTTTTTCTCCTTTTTACAGTGCGTCGTCTTGCTTTGCTATGCTTTGTTGATTTTGAAATTTACTCAGTCACGCACAACATG
>JBHRQF010000056.1:0-7497 GCA_042645325.1 Campylobacter sp.
GTCCAAAAAGGGCGTAGTGTATCTCACCGTATTTGATAACGGCGACACCCGCGGCATGGAGCAGCCTGCGATGGCAGGTATGAAGTACTCCCGCGCGGTCGTCTACAAAATCGACGAGAACGCCAAGACCGTCGAGCAGGTCTGGGAGTACGGCAAGCAGCGCGGCAGCGAGTGGTACAGCTCTGTTACATCGCTTGCGCAGTATCAAGACGACCTTGATAGCGTGATGGTTTACTCAGCGGTTGCTGGCATGCAGTTTGACATCGCCAAGGGCCGTCCGGTCGGCGTGCCTAGCCCTCACATCAACGAGTTTGAGTGGGGAGCAAAAGAGCCGTCAATCGAAATCAAAATGACCAACGCGATGGGCTATCAGGCGTTTCCGTTTAGCCTAGAAAAGGCGTTTGAGAAGTAAAATTTAGCGGCTCTCGGCCGGTGCGCTTCGGGGCCGCTTTTTGGTAAGTTTGGATTTTTGCGCTTGCGGCCGGGTTAAATTTGGCTGGTCGCAGGCTTTAAATTTAGATCAAATTTGACGCCCTCCGGCACTCGCTCGGATACGGCAAATTTGACTGCAAAAGGTAAAATTTAGGCTCGCGTTTCCATCCTTTGCGCTAGTCTAAATCTTACCTTTTCCTGCCAGGCGTTTGGGAAAATAGGACTCCGAAAGACAATAGCAACGCCTAAACGCTTGGATTTTTACTGCTGCTTAAATTTACCCGTTTGCTTCATAAATTTCGCTCCGATTTTTAAAATTTACACCCTTGTTGCCGTAAAACCGATATAATCAACAAAAACGACGGAGGCGAAATATGCAAAAATTTGTCGAGCAAAAATTTATCGGCGAGCGCGCGATGTTTGGCGCAAAGGACGCGGAGTTTGAGCGGTGCGGGTTCGCAGCAGGCGAGTCGCCGCTAAAGCACGGGCAAAATTTGCGCCTAAAAAACTGCACTTTCGAGTGGAAATATCCGTTGTGGTACACTAAAAACGTCGCCGTTGAGGGCGGATTTTTGATGCAGATGGCGCGTGCGGGCATCTGGTACGCGCGAGACGTGGGCTTTAAAGATACGCTAATCCAGGCGCCAAAATCCTTCCGCAGGTGCCAAAACGTGAAGCTAGAAAACGTAAATTTGACCCAGGCCGAGGAGACGCTGTGGAGCTGCGCGGACGTGGAGATAAAAAACGTCTGCGCGCGCGGGGATTATTTTGCGATGAACTGCGAAAACGTGCGCGTTTACGGGCTAAATTTGGACGGGAACTACGGTTTTGACGGCTGTAAGAACCTGCTCGTCGAGGATAGCAAGCTGCTTAGCAAAGACGCCTTTTGGAACTGTGAGAACGTGACCGTGCGAAACAGCTTCATCAGCGGCGAATACCTCGCGTGGAACAGCAAAAACGTGACCTTTGAAAACTGCGTGATAGAGAGCCTGCAAGGGCTTTGCTACGTGCAAAATCTCGTACTGCGCGGCTGCCAAACGCTAGATACCACGCTAGCCTTTGAATATTCAAGCGTGGACGCCGAAATTTTAGGCGGCATAGCTAGCGTGAAAAATCCGCTCTCAGGCATTATAAGAGCAAGGGAGATAGGCGAAATAATAATGCAAAAAGAGTGCGTAGATCCTGCCGCGACTAGGATAATTTTAGAAAAATAGCAGTTTTGCCGGCGGCTTTTATGAGTTTTTGCTTCGTTTTACTTGCAACTGCAAGCAGAGGTCTTTGCGGCAACCTACATAGCTAGCCTTGGCCACAAAAACCGTAGCGACGTTAAAAATGATCTCGCGATGCTTCACCTTTTTTTCTTACGCTCAAATTTGGAATTAGCTTTTAAATCCAAGCAACGCTTCAAATTTGACCCCAAACAAGAAATTATTATTTCGTTTAAATTTTGCCGCCGGCTAGAGTCGCTTATATATAGCTCCTTTATCCTTGCCCATCTACTTTGCTTGCGGCATTATCGCTCTATGTTTAAATATGAAGCCGAATTTTGAGATTTAAGCCGTTTTTGGCTTAAATTGCCCCTTTAAACTAAAGAATTAAATTATTTAAAAAGGAAAAAATATGTCGTTTTTTGAAAAATTAAAGCTAGCTTTTTACACGATTTGTCGCCCTGAAAAGCTTATTTCGTTTAGGCTCGAAAAGCCCGATCCGCGCTACACGCGCGAAGCGAATTTTACCCTAAAATACGGCGTCCTTAACGCTCATCAAAATATGAACGCCGTCACGATCGCATATAATCGCTTGTGCGAGCAGCATACGGGATTTAAGCCGCTTTTTATCATCGAAAACGCCCCGCAATGCGAATACACGAATATGCACGCAAGTTCTAGTTTCGAGATGCTGGACGAGGAGGAGTATAATGTGCAAAATCCGGATGCGCGCAACTTTCCCGCTGCGGAGTTTCGTTTGATGCTGGACATCCTAAACGATCCCGAGTATAAGGCTGAAGTGAGCGAATTTTACGGTAAATTTAGCCTAAACTATCCCGATAAATTAAAGGCTTTAGAATACCTAAATACCCGCGACTACAACGCTCTTGACGAGGATATCGACGTTTATCTGTGCCCTTGCGAGCGCAGTACGGACGTATTTGCGAGAATGATTCAGGGGTATTTTACGGACGATTTTGAGCCTGAGCAGACGTATGCGTTTATTTTGATGATGAACGAGCGATTCGGGTTTGAGTTTATCGGTATCGGCGCGACGTTAATGCTATTTTATCGCAGCGAAAATTTAAGCGACGATAAGGCCGAGGAGCTACTGCAAGAGCTGGCTAAAATTTACGATACGCCTTACGAAGCGATCAAAAAAGCCCTGTGGCATAGTGCGTTTGGCTCTAATAAGACGCTTGTGCTGCCTTTTGCTGAAAACATCGAGGACGTCGTAGCCGATGAGCTCTAAAGTCGGGGTAAATTTTGCCTCGCAAGCTCAAAATTTTAGACCGAAATCTTAAACATTACAAAATTTTAAAGAAATTTTAGCTACACTCAGCAAATTTTATAAAAAAGGATACTAAATGAACCCTTCCGAATTTATCTGGATGGATGGAAAATTAGTCAAATGGGAGGACGCTAAAGTCCATGTCCTAACTCACTCGCTTCACTATGCAAACGCCGTATTTGAGGGCACAAGAGCCTATATGACGGATAAAGGCTTAGCGATATTTCGCCTTAGCGACCACACCGCGCGCTTACTAAAATCAGCCAAAATGACGATCCTAAACGTCAAATACACGCAAAAAGAGCTTGAAGACGCGCAGGTCGAGCTACTTCGCGCAAATAAATTTAAATCAAACGTCTATCTGCGCCCGATCGTTTACCTAGGCTACGGCATCATGGGTCTAGCTCACACAAAAGCTCCCGTAAATACGGCGATCGCCGCATGGGAGTGGGGTGCGTATCTAGGCGAAGAGGGGCTAAAAAAAGGCATCCGTGTGAAAATTTCAAGCTTTGCTAAACTAAACGTCGGCGGTCAAATGAGCCGCGCAAAATCAAGCTCGAACTATCTCTGCTCGCAAATGGCAAACTATGAGGCCAAAGAAGCGGGCTACGACGAGGCGTTGCTACTTGATAGCGAGGGCTACATCTCAGAGGGGCCGGGCGAGTGCTTTTTCATCGTGGAAAATGGCGCGCTAATCACTCCTCCAAACGACAGCAGCCTAGCTAGCATCACGCAAGACACCGTCATCAAAATCGCTCGCGATCTAGGCATCGAGGTGCGCAGAGAGCGCATCACTCGTGACCGCGCATACACTGCGGACGAGGCGTTTTTCACGGGTACGGCGGCCGAGGTCACTCCGATAAGCAACATCGACAACCGCGTGATCGGCGCGGGCGAGCGCGGAGCGGTAACTAAACGCCTACAAGACGCGTATTTTGACGTAGTTTACGGACGCAATCCAAAATACGCCTCGATGCTAACTTACATTTAAGGAACGAAATGCCAGCAGATTTGAATGATTATTTTAATAAAAAACGAGGCTCTAGCGGCGGCGGAGACGATAACGGCGGCGAGAGTAAAGGCCCAAAAGTAAATTTTAAAACGCCTGATTTTAAAGGATTTGGCAAAATTTCGGCCTTTGCCTACGTCATCATCGCGCTTGTGGCCGTGATCGCGCTCACACAGCCTTTCGTCACGATAAACTCGGGCGAAGTGGGCATCAAGTCAAATTTGGGTAAATACGACCCGTCTCCGATGCAGCCGGGTCTGCACTTCTTTATCCCGTTTTTGCAAAAAGTCATTGTAGTCGATACGCGCGTACGCCTCATCAACTACACATCGGGCGAAGATATGGGCGAGGCGGCGCAAAAGTACGGAGCGCAGGCTCAAGCCGGCATCATCCGCAAAAACTCGATCTCCGTTTTGGACGCAAGGAACTTGCCCGTCAGCATCGACATCACCGTGCAGTACCGCCTAAATCCTGAAAACGCGCCTCAAACGATCGCGTCTTGGGGTCTTAGCTGGGAAAACAAGATCGTAGATCCCGTCGTACGCGACGTCGTGCGCAGTATCGCGGGTAAATACACCGCCGAGGAGCTACCGACGAAGCGAAACGACCTAGCCACGGCTATCGACGAGGGTATTCGCAAGGACATCGACGCGCAGCCGAATAAACCAGTCGAGCTGCTAACCGTGCAGCTTCGCGAGATCATCTTGCCTGAGAAGGTAAAAGAGCAGATCGAGCGCGTACAAATTGCTAAGCAAGAGGCCGAGCGAACCAAGTACGAAGTAGAGCGCGCAAATCAAGAGGCGCTCAAAAAAGCAGCTCTCGCAGAAGGTACGGCAAAAGCCGCCATCATCGAGGCTCAGGGTCGCGCGGACGCGGCTAAGATCGAAGCCGACGCACAGGCATACGCAAACAAAGAGGTCGCAAAAAGCCTAGATCAAAATTTGCTAAATTTAAAGCAGATCGAGACGCAGGCTAAATTTAACGAGGCGTTGCGCGAAAATAAAGACGCGAAGATATTTTTAACGCCTGGCGGAGCGGTGCCGAATATCTGGGTAGATACAAAGGACAAAGAGAAGCAAAGCGCGATAACGCAATAACTTTTGTTTGGAGCGACTCGCTTCTTTTGCGCTTTGCGATCAAGCTCTTTTTCGGGACCGGCTAAATTTAGCTTGGAGGGCTTTACTTCGTTGCTGTTTGTAATCGCAAGCAAAGTCAGGTCCACCGCTAAAATTTACCTGAATAGCTCCAAAATCATCTCGAAATAGGTGTGTTTTTTGCGAAGCGAAATGTTTTTGCAAAAAACTTCGCCTTTTTATACTTAAATTTGAAGTCAAATTTGGGATTTAAAATTTGCCCGCACGCCGAGCCAAACCCGTAGCCGAAAGGAAATAAAAATGAAAATAGACTGGGAAAAAGTTGGCGGTCTTTTGCCCGCCGTCGTTCAAGAAAGCTCGAGCGGCGAGGTTTTGATGCTTGCTTATATGAACAAAGAGGCACTAAATTTGAGCCTAAAAACGGGCTTTGCACACTATTTTTCGCGCACGAAAAACCGCATCTGGAAAAAGGGCGAGGAGAGCGGAAATACGCAAGCGATAGATGAGATTTTCCTTGACTGCGACAACGACACTATACTGCTCAAAGTCGTTCAAAACGGCGGCGTAGCGTGCCATACCGGCGCAAAATCATGCTTTTTTAGAAAGATTTCGAGAGACGGTAGCGAGTCAAATTTAATCGGCACTGACGGGCAAAATTTTACACAAGAGCAAAATCCAAATCAAGTCCAAAGGCCGATCTACGGTATAATCGACGAGGTTTATCACGCGATAATAGACCGCAAGCTAAACGCCGATCCGCAGACCTCGTACGTCGCAAGCCTATTTAAAAAAGGCGAAAATGCAATCCTAAAAAAGGTCGGCGAGGAGGCCACGGAGCTCGTGATGGCGTGCAAGGACGCCTCGGCGCGCAAAAACGAAACTGCGCAGTTTAACTCTGCTGCAAACGGCGATCAAATTTCGTCAAATTTAATCCAAAACAAAAATTTTGCTAAAATTTCAAACGAAAACGCCGCAAACCAAAACAGCCAAACCGAGACGTCCCAAAACCAAAAGCCAAAGACGCCGACCGAGGAGATCATCTACGAGGCGGCTGATTTATGCTTTCACTCGCTCGTTGCGTTAGCGCTACACGGAGTGCATCCTGACCGCGTCAAGGCCGAGCTCGCGCGCCGTTTCGGGCTAAGCGGTATCGAGGAAAAAAACTCGCGAAAAGGCTAGAGCGGTCAAATTTGGCACGCTTTATGCAGGCGGATTTCAAATTTGGCTCGCCGCAAGGCAAACGAAGCAAAGAGGCAAGATGATAAACGAACTAAAACAAGGCTTAAATTTCTATCTGACGCACCTTGGCTGGGTGGATTTTGCCGCCTATATATGGATGTTTTTGACCTTTTTAGCGCTCGTTTCGCTTTGCGTTTACGTCGCATCAAAGTCCTTTTTTGCGGGCTTTGCGCTGATGATCGTTACTATCGCGGGGCTTGGATGCGGGGCGTATTTTATGCCTAAGCTTTTAGATGAAAATTTGCGAACTCGCTCGCTCGAGCTAGTCTCAACCAAGCAGCTTGAGTACTCAAACACGCTGCTTGTGGATCTGCGCCTCACAAATCTCTCCAAAAAACCGTTTAACTATTGCGAAATCGGCCTTAGCTTTTACAAAAACTCGGGCAATACGCTGCGCCGTTACGCAAACGAGCTAAAGCCGTTTTTGAGAGAAAATATCGTGCTAAAAGAGGCGCTGGACGTAAACGCGACGCGCGAGATCACGCACGCGGTAAATAACTTTCGCGCGCAGGACTATAATATCACGACAAGTTCGGAGTGCTTTTGATGGAAGGGTATTTTAACGTATTTCACCTCATCGCGCTTGCGGTTTTGGCGCTACTTTCAATGCTTTTCGCGCTGATCGCCCGCAACGAGAAAAATCCGAAATTTTTTAAAATTTACGTCGCGATAAACGTCGTAGCGACGCTGACGCTTGGATATTTTTTCATGATGATCGTGGATAAATACACTAAAAAGGCCGTGCTGACGGAGTTTTCCGGCCACCGCGTGCTAAGAAACGAAACAATCGTGTTTAAGGGCTCGCTGCGAAATACGGGCGAGTTTAGCATCGCAAACTGCGATCTTACCGTCAAACTTATCAACAACCCCGTAAGCAAGGAGACGATCGCGGGCTCTATCTTTAAACCTAGCGGACTATCGCTATCTTCGCGCGGCGACGAGCGCTCAAACGTCGCGGAGATCACCACTAGCGTCGCTAAAAATATCGCGCCTAAACAAATACGAAATTTTAGCGTTTCGATGCCGTATCCATCGTACTTTGCCAATACCCAAACGATAACGAAGCTGGAGTGCAGGTAGGGGGGCAGGCAAATTTACTCGAATGCGATATAAAAACCCCAAAGGAGCTTTTCGTTGAAGGTAGTATTTATACTACCTTCAACGAAAAGCTCCGTTGGGGTTTTTATATCGCATTCGAGTAAATTTGCCTGCCCCCCTACCTGC
>JBHRQF010000057.1:0-7460 GCA_042645325.1 Campylobacter sp.
AATCCCGAATCGCCTTTCCTGTTAAGTCAATAAATACGTCTTCCAAATTGGCCTGCTCGAACCGGAGCAGGTGACCTCCCTGCTGCGCCGGCACCAGGCCGAGCAGTCCGAGAGGAAGCGGGCGCAGCGCCCCGCACCGCCGGCCTCGGACGCCAGGCGGCGGCGCATTCTACGGTCAAAAACTCGACATAAAAATTACCGACGCACTAAAACGAAAATGGCAGTGCGGCACGATCCAGGTCGATTTTAACCTGCCTGAGCGCTTTGATCTGGGCTACATCGACGCAAATAACGAACGCCAGCAGCCAGTCATGCTTCACCGTGCGCTACTGGGAAGCTTCGAGCGATTTATCGGCATCTTGATCGAGCACACGGGCGGCGAGCTGCCGTTTTTCGTCGCTCCGACGCAGGTCGTCATCGTGCCGATTGGCGATGCGCACCTAGACTACGCCAAAACAGTCGCCAAAGAGCTACGCAAAATCGGCGTAGATAGCGAAATCGCGAGCAAAAACGAGAGCCTAAACAAACGCATTCGCACCGCTGAAAAACAACGCGTGCCGATGATCGCGGTGCTGGGCGACAACGAAGTGGCGAATAGCGCCATCGCTCTGCGCGACCGCACGACTAGAGAACAAAAAGATATGAAGCTGGATGAATTCGTCGAGCTGCTAAAATCAAAACTTGCCGAGGTGAGCTTTTGAAACACCAGCGAAAATCCGATAAATTTGAGCTAGGCGCGGCTTTATGCTGAGCCTGGCTTTTACCAAAATCTGCAAAAATTGTCACAGCGCAATAAATTTCAACGAAAAATACAATAAAAACACAATATTTTTGGATATAATCAACAAATTTCAACTTAAAGGAAAAAACTAATTGGCTAAAGAAAACGAAGTGTTGCTCAACGAAGATATCAGAGCGAGCGAAGTAAGATGCGTGGGAGACGACGGCACCGCATACGGCGTCATCCCAAGAGTAGAGGCCTTGAAAATCGCCGAGAAAATGGGGCTTGATCTAGTGCTAATCGCGCCTGACGCTAAACCTCCCGTTTGCAAGATAATGGACTACGGTAAATTCCGCTACCAGCAGGAAAAAAAGCAAAAAGAGGCCAAGAAAAAGCAAAAAACGATCGAAGTAAAAGAGATCAAGCTCTCCGTCAAAATCGCTCAAAACGACATCAACTACAAAGTCAAGCACGCTCTTGAGTTTCTAGAAGACGGCAAACACGTCAAATTTCGCGTATTTTTAAAAGGCCGCGAGATGAGCAACCCGGAAGCCGGCGTCGCGATGCTACAAAAAGTCTGGGAGATGGTAAAAGACGTCTCCGACCGCGATAAAGAGCCGCTACTAGAAGGTCGCTACGTAAATATGTTGGTAACGCCGAAAAAGTGAGAAAAATTATACTCGTTTGCGCTCTTGCACTAGCTCTGGCTGGCGCGGAGTGCAGTCCGTATCTAAGACTAGCCACCATCGGTGCCAAATCAGCGCTAAATCAAATAGAAGACGAAAACATAAAGGCTACTGAAGTAAGTTGCAAAAACGATATAATCACCTACGAATACGTCTTTAAAAACTCGCAAAACATAGACTGGGAAGCTATCTCGGACGAATATAAAAAAGAATTTACGTCTACCATGAAGGAGCTTTTGGTGGAGGATTTTTGCTCTGATCAAAATACCCTTATGGTACTACAAAAAGCAAAAAGTATCGTGATGAACTACCGTATACCAAACGGCGCGCTTTTTAGTAAAGTAGAGCTAACCGCAAAAGACTGCAAGAAATAAGCAATTGTGTTTGGAAAGCCCAAAAAACCAATAAAACGTTTTAGGGGCTTTCCAAGTAAAATTTGACCGAATAAAATCCAAAACAAGCCTGTTAAATTTAGAAAATACCGCACTAGAGTATAAATTTACAGTCTCGCAAAAAACAGACTTGTGCTACGAAGCCAAAATCGCTAAAGAATAAATTTCGTATGCGAGCCGCCCAAGGCTAAATTCCACGCCCAAAGCGGCCGCATACTTAAAGCTAGGGCTCAAGACGAGCCGCGATTATTTGCCTACTTTTCTACAGCAATCTTTTCTTAGTCCATTGCTCTTTTCGCAGCATCTTTCATAAGCTTGCTTTGATAGAGCGGCATCCTTTTTTACGCGCTGAGCAGTCGCGCCGCCTCTACCGTACTCATATATCTCGCCAAGGTCTTTGCATGATGCGATATCATCCTCACTATAGCAACCTTTCGTAAAAATCTACACCGCGTTAGCCCACTCTCCTCTGGATACGGCTCTCAATCCATCGCCGTACTCTTGGCCGCCTTGGGCCGAAGTCAACGCCAAACACGCCAAAAAGATCGTGAAAATCAACTTTTTCATGACGACTCCTTTGTGTGGATTTGTAAAGCGATTATACTACAAAAACGCTTTAATGTTTAGAAAATATTTACGCTATATCGTGATTAAATTTACGTAAAATTTTATCATTGCATTCAAATTTGAGGTGCAACCCACAAAACTATCCAAATTTCAAAATTACCAAATTTTGCGGTTTAAATTTAACTCTTTTACTATCTGGGTAAAGCTTGCTATCTCGCTCTCGTAAAGCGCTATGGTTTCGTTGCTTATTAGTGATTTGCGGATATCTGGTTCAAAGTCGTCGCGCCAGGTCTCTACGGCGATAAATATTTCATTATCCTTAAAAACGGCATTTACGGGCGCATCTAACCTGAGGCAAAGCTGAGTAAAATTTTCCATCAGCGCCGGGCTAAGCGCGTATCTAGCGCCGATCTGATCGGTCGTATAGACGTCAAATATCTCTTCAAATCTCACGTCGTCCATATTTGCCTTCTGCCCGTAGATGGCTAAATTTCGCGAATTTGCGTGTGCGATTTGCGTTATGGAGCTTAGCTTTTTATTAAAATCCGCCTTAAAAAGCACGCCTTGAAACTGCACGACCGTCTCGGTGCTGTTTTTCTTTTTCACCTTTTTGGCTGCGTAAAAGTCGCTAAATTTGACGCTAACACCATCTATATCGCCCTCAATGAGATCCTCGCTGCTCCACTCATCGACTCTGCAATCATAAATCGTAAAAAAGTCATCAAGCCCTAATCCACGGTCTTTATCGTAGCTAAGACCGTGTTTTTTTACGATATTTTCTATGATTTGACGCTTAAAATTTGCCCTAAATTCGCGCCTTTTAGACGCAGTCAAAAGGCTGGTCGTCGCGGCGTAAGAGATAGTGCCAAGTGTCACGCCGAAAATCGCGTCTAAAAGATACGCTATCGCCGCGCCTGCGCAAACGCCGACGCCAAGACCGATCAAATTTGCTTTTTTGACAGCGGCTACTAAATTTACGCGCTCGTTTTCTAGCTCGCCCAGCTCGGCGGTAAGCTCGCTAGAGACGAAATTTTGAGCATTTTCGCTTGGAGTTTCCGCAGGTTTTGCATAAAAATTTGCTATAAATCCGTAAATCGAAGGAGCGACAAAAAGAATAGCCACGGCGCCGATAAAAAGGTAGCTAAAAGGCTCGTAAAGCCCGTCGTTTAGGAGTGCACTTGATAGCGCAAAAAGAGCTGGCGCGGCGATCAGGAAGGTAGCTACGCGCATGAGTTTTTTGAGCGCGTTGGCATGTTTTGCCTTGGCGTAGAGCTCGTCCGTATCCGCCATCTTTTCTCCTAAATTTGCCTAAACTCGCGAGCTAGCTCTAGGCTCGCCTCGATCTCGGCGCGCTTAGCCATCACGCTTTCGATGTTTGCGCTCAAATTTAGCCCGTTTTCGTCGCCGAATTTCTTTAGCTCGCGCCAAATTTCTTTGATGATCTCGCAACTTTGCGCCAGATAGTCCTCGCTAGTGTTTAACCGCGTCTCGACTGCGCTAGGCACGCTAACGCCTAGCCATTTGATAAACTCCAGCGTTTTTGGATTGCCGGCCGTTGAAAACGTGAGAAATATCGGCTCGGTTATCTTTGCGGCCGCGCAGTCCTCTAAAAATTTACGCGTCATCTGTGCGTCAAAAATCGCCTGCGAGATAAAAAACTTCGCCCCAGCCGCGATCTTTTCGCGCATTCTTTGCGGTTCGTCGCCCTTTTTAGCGTGACGTTCGGCGATACACACTCCGCCCACGGCCAAATTTTCAAATTCACCCGCGATCTCGTACGCGCGAGCCAAATTTAACCGAACTTTTTGTGAGCTAGACGTCGCTCCGACGAGCACGTTTAAATTTGAACTTTGTTTGGCTAAAGCAGTGCGAAATCCGTCCTCGTCGTAGCCGCTAGCCACGCGGTAGAAAACGCTCGGAGTCGAGACATTTAGGTAGTCTCGGTAGTAAATTTCGGGGCTTAACGTTCCGCTAAACTCAAAAGTCCGCTCGCTTTCGTTTCGCTCGCTCTCGTCTTGTACCTCGTAAAGCACGAGCCCGTCGGCGTTTATGCTCTCTATCCTGCCCGTCCAGCGATCCGAGATGTCGCGCAGCTTGGCCTCATCAAATTCGGCCTTGGGCGGCGTTAGTCCGTAGAGCACGAGCCCCTTTTCTTTGTTTAAAATTTTTTCTTTTAGCATGAAATTTCCAAATTTAAAATGTAGAAAACCGCGCCGTTTGCGGTTAAATTTATGCCGTGGCGGCGCGTGCGCAGATAAATTTTGCTTGCTCGCGACCGGCAATCAGCTCTACATCAAATTTTAGCGGATTTTCTAAACCAGCCAAAATTTGAGCTAGCAAAGCCGCTCTCACCGCAAATTTAAGCGGCAAAAGCGGCAAATTTATCCGAGTCGCAAGCGGTTAAATTTATGAATTTCTTACGATCTTGACGGCTTCGACCATATTTTTTAGGCTCGGCTCGACCTCTTCCCATTTACGCGTTTTTAGGCCGCAGTCCGGGTTGATCCAGAGCTGTTCTTTTGGCAGAACCTCGAGCAGCGCGCGGATCTGGCGCACGATCTCGTCCGTGCTAGGAACCCGCGGGCTGTGGATGTCGTAGACGCCAGGGCCGACTTCTTGTTTGTAGCCGACAGATTTAAAGATCTTTAGCAGTTCGTTGCCGCTGCGAGCGGTCTCGATGCTGATGACGTCGGCGTCCATCGCCTCGATCGTCTTGATGATATCGTTGAACTCGGAGTAGCACATATGCGTGTGGATCTGCGTTTTAGGCTCGGCCGAGCTAACGGAGAGCTTAAAGCAATCGACCGCGAATTTCTCGTACGCGGGGATGTTTTCGGCGCGTAGCGGATAGCCCTCTTTAAACGCAGCTTCGTCCACTTGGATGATGCGGATGCCGGCATTTTGCAGGTCTGAGATCTCGTCAAATATGCAAAGCGCAAGCTGCTTAGCCACCTCGCTGCGGGGCAGGTCGTCACGCACGAAGCTCCAGTTTAGCATGGTTACAGGCCCAGTTAGCATGCCCTTCATTATGCGATTAGTGCGGCTTTGGGCGTATTTCATCCACTCGACAGTCATCGCTTTTGGGCGGCTCACGTCGCCGAAAAGTAGAGGCGGTTTCACGCAGCGGCTGCCGTAGCTTTGCACCCAGCCGTTCTCGCTAAATGCATACCCTTCGATCTGCTCGCCGAAATACTCAACCATGTCGTTACGCTCAGGCTCGCCGTGGACTAGCACGTCTAGGCCGATATCTTCTTGAAATTTGACGCAGTCGTCGATGTATTTTTTGATGCCGGCTTCATACGCGTTCGCATCGATCTCGCCTTTTTTGAAGTTTTGGCGAAGCACTCTTAGCTCGACGGTTTGAGGGAAGCTACCTATCGTAGTAGTCGGCAGGATGCCGTAGTTTAGGCTTTCGCGTTGGATTTTGATGCGATCTTCAAATTTATCTTCGCGCTCAAATTTGACTAGATTTTTCACGCGGTTTTGGACGCTTGAGGAGTGGATCAAATTTGACGTCGCACGCGTTTTAACCGCAGCTTTGTTCTCTTCGTAAATTTTGCTCTCCGCCGCATTTAGCGCTACGCCGTTAGCTAGCTTGGTTATGATTTTGATCTCGTCTAGTTTTTCTACGGCAAAGCTCAACCAGCTTTTAACCTCGGAGTTTAGTTTTTCTTCGTATTTTAGGGTATAAGGCACGTGGAGTAGCGAGCAGCTAGGTCCGACGTAGAAATCTTTGCCGCCGATTTTTTCGCCGATCTCGCGGACTAAATTTACCTTTTCGTCGATGTTGCTTTTCCAGATATTTCGTCCGTCGATGACGCCTGCAAATAGCGTTAAGTGGCTGTTTTTGATAGTTTCAAGCGCCTCGAAATTTCTTTTGCCGTGAACGAAATCAAGTCCGATGCCGTAAATTTTAGTTTTTGCTACCTCGGCAACCGCTTTTAGCGCGTGCTCGAAATACGTCATAAACACGATTTTGACGTTGCTTGCGACTGCGGCTAGCTCGTTATATACTTTGCCGATGACGCTAAGTAGGATTTCTTCGTTTTTATCGGTCGCGAAAATCGGCTCGTCAAACTGCACTAAAACCTCATCGTCAAGCGTCGAAAGTAGCTCAAGAAGCTTTTTGTATTCGGCGACTAGAACGTTTAGGTTTTTAAACGGGCAGCTGCCGTCGGTGGCCTTTGAAAGCGCTAAAAACGTGATAGGGCCGATCAAATTTACCTTGCCTTTTACGCCAGCGGCCTTTGCTTCTTCGTATTCTGCAAGGATTTTTGACGCGTCTAGCTTAAAGGTCGTGTCGGCGCTAAGCTCAGGTACGATGTAGTGGTAGTTTGTGTTAAACCACTTCGTCATCTCCATCGCTACGCCGGTTTTGTTGCCGCGCGCGCAGGCAAAATATTGCTCTCGTCCGCTCAAATTTGCAAATCTAGGCGGTACCGCGCCAAATGCCACGATGTTATCAAGCATCAAATCGTAAAACGAAAAATCATTTACGCTGATAGCCGAGATTTCGGCGTCTTTTTGGTATTGCCAGTGTCTATTTTTTAGCGTTTTAGCGACGCTTAGTAAATTTTCCTCGCTAAAGCCCTCTTTACCGGCCCAAAGGCCCTCAAGTGCGCGCTTTAGCTCTCTTTTTTCTCCGATTCGCGGGAAACCCGTAACATAACTTTTTATCATTCTCTTTTCCTTTTTTTAAATTTTGTGATTTTTGGATTTAAATTTTAATTGCGTTATCTTGAGGCGAGTTTGGCGGTTAGCGCCCAAATTTGCGACCAAGGCTAGGCACGTAGCCTGCCGCGGGTAGCAAATTTAAGCCTCCGTCAAAATCGTCCAAGAGAGCGCAAGTAAAAGGCGGGTGGCAACCGCTTTTTCGCAAACTAAAATAAAATTTATAAAAAACCCTGCTAAATAAATTTCGCCCAAATTTCAGACGCTGCTTCGCTTTATTTTTAAAAATGCAATTACAATGCGCCCTTCGCGGCGATAGAAATAAATTTATATTAATGTTTAAAAACGTGAAATTATTTAAAAATTCGGTTGTTTTTTTAAAGTCGTTTGCGGTTTTTTTGCTAAGATTAAATAGTCTCAGGC
>JBHRQF010000058.1:0-7445 GCA_042645325.1 Campylobacter sp.
TCGCCGTGTCGCCGCCGCCTAGAACCGCGACCTCTTTGTTTTTATAGAAAAATCCGTCGCAAGTCGCGCAAGTGCTCACGCCTCTGCCAAAAAACTCGTCCTCGCCCGCAAAGCCCGCGCGGCGCGGAGTGGAGCCTGTGGCTACGATGACTGCTTTGGCCTGCTCTTCTTTGCCGCCTTCAAGCTTGACCGTGAAGCTGCCGTCTGAATTTTTTACCACGCGCTCGACGCCCGCCATCTCATGCTTTAACCCAAAATGAGTACACTGCGCGACCCACGTGCTCATGAAGTCGATACCGCTCTCGCCGGGCGCTTTTTGGCCCGGATAGTTTTCTATCTCGGAGCTGCTCGTAATCTGGCCGCCGGGCATTCCTTTTTCAAACATTACGACGTTTTTTAATCCGCCTCTAGTGGCGTAAAGTCCCGCGCTAAGTCCGGCAGGACCGCCTCCGATGATCGCTAAATCTAACATATTTTTTCCTTTTAAATTTTATTTATTTTTGAATCTTGTTTATAAACGCCGCCCTTTTGTGCCTTTAGCTCCACGCTAGCGGGCAAAGACGTGATATTTAGGACGTGCATCAGCTTTAAAATCGTATTTATATCCGAAGCGACGAAATTTATATTTCCATCGCTGGGCGCGCGTTTTTGGAGCAAGTCCACGGCGACGATTTTTAAATCCTTAGTCGAAGTTTTTAAAATTTCTCTCCAGTTTGATTGGTTGGAGCTAAAAACCACGAGTAAAAATTTATCGTCTTTGGGTGCAAAAATTTGAGCCTGCTCGTAAAAAACCAGCTCGTTAAAATTTACGAATTTATACCGCGAAAATCTGTAATTATTGTAAGCAAATACGCCTGCTACCAGCGCTGCACCGATAAACGAAGCGAAAACGTACGTTAGGGGAAGCAAGCTTCCCCGATTTTTTAGCGCCATTAAAGCAGCGAATTTAGCTTATCGGATAGGACTTGCTTGGATTGCGCGCCTACTAGCTGATCGACTAGCTCTCCGTTTTTGAAAAACAAAATCGTAGGGATCGAGCGGATGCCGAATTCTACGGCTAGGTCTTGTACCTCGTCGGTGTTTACTTTGCAAATTTTAGCTTTGCCCTCAAACTCCTCGGCTAGCTCGTCGATGACCGGAGCAAGCATACGGCAAGGTCCGCACCAAGGCGCCCAAAAATCTACTAGCGCGACGCCCTCTTTGACGACGTCGAAATTCGCAGTCGTTAGTTCTATGTATTTTCCCATTTTATTCTCCTTTTTAAAGATAGTCGTAATTATACACGAAAGTATTTAAATTTTAGCTAAATAAGAATTTTTACAAACTAATATTTTCTATCCACTTTATCTCGCTCTTTTTTATTGCGATCAAATCGACCTGAAAATCGGCGTTAGCGCCGTTTTGTAGCAGATAAAAGTCGATAGTTTTTAAAATTTTATTAAATTTAGCGGGCGTGAGGCGATACTCTGCCTCGTAGTCGCCCTGCGTAGCTTTGATTTCGACGAAGCGCAAAACGCCGTCTTTTTTAGCGATGACGTCGATCTCGCCGAATTTAGAGCTAAAATTTCTAGCAAGTATCTCGCAGCCGTTTTTTAGCAAAAACTCGCAAGCCAGATCCTCCGAGCTCTTGCCGAAAAGATACGCCCTAAGTCCCAAATTTTACTCTTCTATCCTCATCATAAAAGGTTTTTCTTTTACGAACTCTTGCTCTTGCAAAATTTCCATAGTGCGCCTCACGTCCTTTTCCACGCTCGTGTGCGTCGTGAAAAATAGCGTCGCATACGGACTTTCGTCCTTCGGTTTTTGCAGCAGGCTATCGATGGAGAGGTTGTTTTCGCTCATTAAATTCGTGATTTTAGCCAGCACGCCGACTTTGTCCTCGACTCTAAGCCTAAAATAATACTTCGTGCAAATTTCGCTCGGATCTAAAAGCTCAAGCGCATTTAGCTCAAACGGTGCTTTGTAGCCTAGCATCGGAGATTTGCCGTCTCTGGCGATGTCGATGAGGTCGCTGATGACTGAGCTTGCCGTCGCCGGACCGCCAGCGCCCGGACCGTAAAACATCGTCTCTCCGACCGCGTCGCCCACTACGCTCACGGCATTTGTCACGCCGTCTGTTTTAGCTATCATTTTATCTTTGGGTACTAGTGCCGGATGCACGCGCAGCTCGACCTTGTCGCCGGTTTTTTTGGCGATGGCGAGCAGTTTGATGACGTACTCGAAGTCGTTGGCGAAAAAGATATCCTCGGGCGTTATGCCTTCGATGCCTTCTATTAGGATGTCTTCGGGGTTGCCATGCACGCCGTATGCGATGCTAGCTAGTATCAGTAGCTTGTGCGCCGCGTCAAAGCCCCCGACGTCAAAGGTCGGATTGGCCTCGGCGTAGCCTAGCTCCTGGGCTTTTTTTAGCGCGTCCGCGAAATTTGAGCCCTTGCTCATCATCGAGGTTAAGATGTAGTTGCTCGTGCCGTTTAAGATCCCGTTGATGCTTAGGATGTGGTTTGCGCTAAGGCCCTCGCGAAGGGCTCTGATGATAGGTATGCCGCCCGCGACGCTAGCCTCGAAGCCAAACGGCGTATTTTGCGCTAAATTTTGCAAGGCATAGCGGTGGTAGGCTAGTAGCGCCTTGTTTGCGGTTACGACGGCTTTTTTACGCTCTAAAATTTTGCTAACGACCCCAAAAGGCTCCTCGACGCCGCCCATAAGCTCGACGAAAACGTCGATATCCTCGCGCTCCAGAACGCTATCTATATCGTCCGTCAGAGGGATGGCGACGCCTCTTTTTTTGTTTAAATTTCTAACGACGCCGATGACCGGAACTATCTCCTCGCCACATCTTGCCGCGATCAGTTTTTTGTTTTGGAGTAAAATTTTAGCTACGGCTTCTCCGACCGTACCGACGCCTAAAATGGCTATATTCATGCAAATTCTTTCAGATATTTTTTGACATTTCGCGCCGCTTGGCGGATGCGATTTTCGTTCTCGATGAGAGCGAGGCGCACGTAGTCGTTGCCGCCTTCGCCAAAGCCGATGCCCGGGCTCACCGCGACGCTAGCTTTAGTAAGCAGCTGTTTAGAAAACTCAAGGCTGCCGATGTTTCCGACTTGCGGCGGGATTTTTGCCCAGATAAACATACTCGAGCTTGGCTTATGCATCTCCCAGCCTGCACTTGCAAAGGCCTCTAGCATCACGTCGCGACGTTTTTCGTAAATTTGACGGATCTCCTCGACGCAGCTTTGATCGCCGTCTAGCGCGACGGTGGCGGAGACTTGGATCGGGGTGAACATGCCGTAGTCGACCCATGATTTTATCTTTTTAAGGGCAGCGCAAAGGCGCTTGTTTCCGCATAAAAATCCGACGCGCCAACCGGCCATATTGTAGCTTTTTGATAGCGTGTAGCACTCGACGGCGACGTCTTTTGCGCCTTCAACCTCAAAGATGCTCGGCGTCTTGTATCCGTCAAAAGTAAGGTCTGCGTAGGCGATGTCGGAGATCACGTAAAAGCGCTCTTGTTTACTCATCGCCACTAGCCGCTCGTAGAAGCTCTTTTGCACGGTTACAGTTGTCGGGTTGTGCGGGAAATTCACAACGACGTATTTAGGCTTTGGCGAGCTTGAGCGGATCGTATGAAGCAGGTCTTCGAAAAATTTATTTTCGTCAAGTTCAAATTTGTCGTCGTACTTTAGCGGCATCTTCGCCACGCTACCGCCCGCGAACAAAAACGCCTGCGTGTGGATCGGATATGCAGGATCCGGCACTATTGCGACATCGCCCGGGTTTATTACGGCCTGGGCTAGGTGGACGAACCCCTCTTTGCTACCCATAACGGCAACGGCCTCGGTGTCGGGATCTAAATTTACGCCGTATTTGCGCTTATACCAGTTGCAGATGGCTAGGCGCAGTTTGTATATGCCGGCACTTGCCGAGTAGCCGTGAGTTTTGTCTTTTTGTGCGCTTTCGCAGAGTTTATCGACTATGTGCTGAGGAGTGCGGCCTTCAGGGTTTCCCATCGAAAAGTCTATGATATCCTCGCCCGCTCGGCGCGCAGCCATTTTTATGGCGTTTACCTCGGCAAATACGTAGTTTGGAAGTCGTTCTATGGTATTAAATCTAATCTCGTCAAACATAAATTTCTCCTTATTCTAGGTAGATTTTGAGTCCTCGTTTGATATTTTCTAGGCTTACCGCATCGTCGATCATTATGTATTTTGCATTTTGAGGAAGCGATACTTTTAGGCTATTTACGGGCTTGCTAGTTTGCTTTTCGTCGATCAAATTTAGATTTTTATCCAAAATTCTCACGACGGCGGACCAACGATCCTCTGCGCTAGCGCTTATGACCGCGCTTTTTGCGCCGCTAGCGTCGATGAGATATGGTTCGAGCGGCTTTGAGAGCTGAACTTCTTGCGAAAATTGCACGGGAGTTTGGTTTAAAGATGAATTTGACGCGTCGATAACGTACTCGTAGGATAGCTCGCCGGGTCTGTTGATGTCGGTTATCTCGGTGCCGCTTTCTTTAAATGCGGCGTAGAGCGAGCCTGGATCCGGGATAAATTTAGTGTCGATCGTCACGCCCCAAAGCGCGCCGCCGGCGTTAGAAAATTCGCTCGTTAGGATATTGTTGTAGCCTAGTCCGTTTAGGGTGTCTTTGGCGATTTTCATGATAAGTAGCGGGTTGTTTTGGCGCGAGATAAATTTGATATTTACTTTGACGTTTTGCTTGTAGGATAGACGCAGGAGTGAATTTGACTTTAAAACGTTTGAAATTTTAGCGATATCGGGTTTGCCGCTTGCGTTTAGATATGCCGAGCCGTCGCCAAAGAGTTGAGTCGCTTTTGCGCTATTTTGGCCCAGCAGGCCGCCCGCTATATCCACCACGCTAGCCGCAAGGCAAAAAGCCGCGCTAGCAGTCAAAAGTAAAAGCTTTTTTACCACGATTTGCCCTTATTTAGAGCTACAAATTCGTCGTATGTGAGCGGCGTAACTTTATCTTTTTCGACCAAAAAGCGCTTTGGATTATCGCCGCTAAATTTGATATTTTGATCGCCGATTTCTAAATTTATCTCTCCGTGTCCTGTGACGATGAGTTGTTTTTTGCCTATTTCGATAGAAACGGCATTTGAGGCATTTTGAGATTTCTTTTTGTTGTCGTCCAAATTTATCACGCCGAGCCAAACTTTTCTGCGCGGAACGACTTTTATCTCGCTTAGTCCGTTTAGTTGGTATACATCGCCGCTTTTAGGCGTTACTTGGACTGCGGTGGATGCATTTTTGTCGGTCAAATTTGAAACTTGCTCGCTTTGCAAATTTTGACTTACGTTTTGCTCTGCGGGTTTTGATTGTGTGCTTGTAGAAACCGTCACGTTAAACTCTGGCAGGGGTTGCTCTACTTGGGTAACGGCAAAATTTGAAGCGTTCTCTTCGATTTTATTTATCTCGTCCTCTTGTTTAGGGGCAGAGGAGACACTTATCGTGATATTTGCGTCTTTGATGGAGTCTAAATTTTTAGTCGCCTGTTGCACTACGTTTGTATCGGAGTAAGTCACGCTTTTGTTTTTGTCCTCAAAGAAACTCGAGAGGTCGCCGATGTATTTTTGGGGCTCGAAAAAGTAAATTAAAGCGCCGATCGCGCAAATAGCGATGATACCGCCCAGCATACCGCCGTAAGACGATTTATCATTTGCGGTATAGGCCGGAATTTTAGGCGATATGGTTATGGTTTTGTGCTTTAACTCGCTCTCGTGCTCGGCCATGAACGCCTCGTATTCGTTCATCCACGACGTAAAGTCGATATCAAGCTCGCGCTCCAGAATTTTAACAAAACCCTTGACGTTAAAACGTGCCAACTTTTCAAAATTTTTATCGGCGATGTAGCCTAGATATTCTGCCTCGATGTGCGTTCTTCTGGCAACCTCGCTAAGCCCTAATTCTTTTAGCAAACTTATGTCATTCATTTATAATCCTATCGCAAAGTATGGCAAACGCAGCCGAGACATTTAGGCTGTCCCAGTCGTTTTTCATTTTTATTCCTACTATTTCGTCGCTTTTGGCAAGGACTTTTTTGTGCAAACCTTCGCCCTCGCTGCCCATCACGAGCGCGACTTTTTGGTTAAATTTGACCTCGTGGGCGTTTTTGCCGCCGCTTGCCGTGGCGTAAATTTTAAAACCGACCTGTTTTAGTTCGTTTAGCAAGCTAAGACCATCTTCAACAAGAGCGATATTTGCCTCGTAGGCCGCTCCGCTACTAGCTCGCAACACGCCTTCCATCGCCAAATTTTTAGCAACTACTATGATGCCTCCGAAGCCCAGCGCATGCGCCGTTCGGACGATGGCTCCGATGTTTCCCACGTCGCTAAGTCCGTATAAGATCGCTATAAAATTTTGTTTTTTTATCTCGTCGATACTTTTAAACTCAAACTCCTCAACTTCGGCTAAAAAGCCTTGGTGATTGCCGCCGTGTGCGAGAGCTTGGGCTTTTTGATTATCCACGCGCTTTATCGGCGCGCCGACGCCTACGATCTGCGAAAATAGCGCCTTGTCGCACTCTTTGGCGAGATAGACCGTTTTGACGCTTTTTTTGTAGTTTTTTATGATGTGCAAAAATAGCTGCTTTCCGTATATTATCATTGCCTGATAATAGCTAAAAATCGGTAAAATTTAGCTAAATTTTCGGATGAATTCGCTGTTTGTTTGAGTCTGCGAGCAAGTTTTAGCGCGTGAGTTCGGAGTAAATTTCTTTGGCGTTTCGACCTGTGATTTTGGCTAGCAGTTTAGACTTGGCTTTGGGTGAAATTTCAAGTTCCAAAATATCGTTTTGAGTGATTTTCTCAAAGGTAAAATTTGGATTTTTCTGCACGACGACGCACCACTCGCCGCTTAAATTTGTCTCTTGTAGCTTTTGCGCGAGTTCGCTTGCCGTGGCTCTAAATTTAGTTTCAAATTTCTTCGTCGCCTCTTTTATGGCAAAGATTTCTCTATCTGGTTCAAGCTTGGCAAAGTCTAAAATAAGTGAAAGTATGCGTTTTGGGCTTTCATAGATGACTGTGGGAAATGGCAAATTTAGTGCATTTTGTATAGCTGCAGCTCGCTCTTTGCCATTGTTTGGTAAAAATCCCAGGAAGCAAAATTCCTTCTCGCAAAGTCCGCTAGCGACGACGGCCAAAAGCGCGGCGTTTGATCCGCTTAGCACTTCGTATGTGATGTTGTTTTTTATCGCGAAATTTACGAGCGCAGCGCCAGGATCGCTGATGCCTGGCATGCCCGCATCGCTTAAAAACGCGACGTTTTTATCAAAAATTTCAAGCTCGATTTTGGATAAAATTTCATCTTCGTTGTGCGTGTGTAGCGGGATAAATTTTTGGATGTTGTTCTCGTCTACTATCTACGCCCCGAACATCCGCTGTATGTGCTTGCGGCCTCCATACTCCTTGCGTTGATCGCACGTG
>JBHRQF010000059.1:0-7411 GCA_042645325.1 Campylobacter sp.
ACTTAAACGAGACCTACAAGAAAGTGCTAAAAAACTAAAAGAAAATCAAATAAAGCTAAAAAAACTAAATCTAAATAAGGAGACAAAATGACAGAGATTGGGCTATCGCTTGGAGCTAAATTTCTACTTAGCGGAATGGTTTTAGTGATAATTGGTGGAGTAGTTTATTTTGTCGTAAAAAAAAGCAGAAGTAGAGCGTCGCAATCTAGTCACGGCTTTGTAGATGATAAGTATAGGTATAAAGCTTATGAAAAACTCATAGATGAAGCAATCGAAAAGTCTGATATAGCTGAGCTAGAAAAGTTTTTAAAAAATCCTGCTTTAAACGCCTTTCCTGATTTGATTAAAAAGATCAAAAATTTTCTAAAATAATGGAGCTAGAGTGTTTAACATCCTCATCCTCTATAACCCCTACTACCAAAACGACGTCATAGAGCAACACCTTAGGATTTTGATATCCAAAGGCAAGGTGGCCTTTGGTAAGATAAAAAGCAAGCGGCGAGATATGATAAACTCTCACGAATCCGAGCTTGAGCAAATTTACGAAAGCATAAATTCGAGCGACAGCGACGGAAAGTATCTACAACTATTCTTGACCGACTACTCAAATTTGTTCGTAGCAAAGGTCGTCGCCGTAACTAGCGACGATATGAGCGAGATAGCGCCCGAGTATTATAAAGAAAAAAGCCTCAATGTAGAAAAGTGGTTTATCATAAGCGATATCAGAGAGCTAGTTAGAAACGATTTTGAGTGCGTTAGAGACGACTACCTGGCAAATTTTACCGTAAGCGGCCATACTTACGCAGTATACGGCAACGCTTATGTTTATCCTCTCATCATAAAGACAAAGCAAGAGACGCGCTATTTTGAGGATGAGGGTAAATTTTATCCCGACGTCTATAAAAGCGCCGAGTTTTTAGAGATAAAGCGAAATTTGATCCGTTACTGTTTCGGACGAAGCCTAATAAATCTAATGCACCCAGATAGCATAGAAAATATCATCTCCGCAGAGATAGAGTATCTGAGTAACATTGCCAACCCGCTCTATGACCTTAGCTCCGTCGTGGTCAAATACTCAAAAACTATGGAGCAAGAGATCTACGCCTTCGTTAAAGTTCTCATGGAACAACTCGCAAAGATAAAGCCGTCTATATTAAAAATTCCATACGAAGTGCAGGGTACGAGCTTTACCGTGAGCGATATATTTGAAAATAAACCAAATTTAGGAACCTATAAATTTCTTTTCAAAAACCGTATTATCCAAGATGCGCTTGAGGGAAATTTGCTGCAAAACTACGTAACCAGAACTCTACCAAAGGTCATAACCGAGCTTCAAGATTTACGAAACGAAACTGTCCATGCTAAAGCTCCTAGCCATGCCGATGTGACAAAGCTAAGAGCAAAGATAATAGGCATGGCTAGCGAGAGCGTACTAGCCAAAGTAGTCAAGGCTAGGGCAGAAGCAGGGAGAGCTAGCTACTCATCTTGAGATGCCGCTATGATGACGATCTTGGCTCCGCTCATGGTTTCATCATATACGTATTCTATACTTACGGCTGTTTCATAACTAAAAGCCTTTGCCATAATGCCTAATATTTCTTGCATATCTTCTAAAGATATGCCGGGCGCAGCATCTGTTTTAACATACACTGACGCCTCTTGGGCGCTAAAATAGCCGTAAAGCGCTGCCGATTTTACAGCTTTTCTAGTAGCATCTAGCGCGGCTTTTTTACCTTTTGCTTGCGCCTGCGCTACTGCTATGGTGCCTCGGCGGGCAATGAGCTGCTCGACCTCGCGCGTCAAATTTTCGTTCTGGTCATTTCCCTTGAGCGACACCGCTATTAGCTCGCAAACTATCTTACTCAGCGCTCGATCGAGTGTTTTTAAAACACGGAGCAAAGAACTAAAATCAAATGAGTTTTTGGATTTTAGATATTTTATTCTTTTTTGCCTTTTTGCTAGCCATTCGTTTATTTTGCCGTATTTGTTAAATTTAATATCGTCATCTGCGCCTAGCTCGGGATTATTGATAATGTTTTCAAAACTCTCAAACCTATCTTTGTAATACCCCAACACTTCATCGGCGTCCTTGTATGAAGTTGTATTATCGGCGATTTGTTTTAAAGTATCGCTTATTTTCGCAAAAGACTTACTCGTGTTCATTTTTCCTCCTTGACTTTATCGCAAAATTCCACTCCGCCTACCTCCCAATAATACTCCGCAGCAATAGTCGCCAGGTTTTGCGCTGTAGCTTGTAGTTGCCTTAGCGCATCTTTCATTGCACTTACCTTACTGCTTCCGTTCATTCCGGCTTGCAGGTTTTGAACGCTTATGGACATTTGCAGCTGAGTTAGCGTCCAATAAAATTTGATCAAAGCCGTATCTATACCTATCTGGGCTAGCGGGTTTATGGCTAAATTTATAGCATCATTTTCCTGCTCGCCGTAGTCTTTGCCGATTTCTAAAAGCAGCTCAGGCAAATAGTTTTCGTGAAATTTACTCTCCATCTTGGATAGCTTTTTTAGGATGTTCTCGTCTATTTCATTATACTCATCTAGCCCCATAGCTGTTTTAGCGGCGTATCCGATAGTTTTTGCCACGCCTCCAAAGGGACCAAAGGTATCTTTATAAGTACATATCGTCTATTTCTTGCTCATCTTTGTCGATCGGTTTTTTAGTTAGCTTTATGCTTTGGGTTAAATTTAGCATTTGACCCGCTAGTTCGCTCATCTTAAAACTTTTTGCTTTAGCTACCGCCTCGTTAGCCTTTTGAATAAAATCTACGTTTAAACTCATTTGATCTCCTTTGATTTAAATTACAACGTAAATTTAGCATTGCATAGCGACAGGTTGTGTCGCAAGGAAAAAATTAGCTAAAATACGTCAAATTTAAATAGGAAGGTTAAAATGCGCTCTCACGATAAAATCGCCGTCAGGCTTACTCAAATCATAGTAAAACTAAATAGCGGTGAAAGACTAAGTATAGACGAACTCGTAGAAGAATTTAGCGTAAACAAAAGGACTATTTTAAGAGACTTTGAGCGACTAAACATCCTGCCTATCCAAAAAGAAAACGGTAAATATTTTTTAGAGGAGTATGCTCTTGGTAAACTAGGCTTTAAAGACATAAAAGCCTTTGCCGCGCTAATTGGCGCAAGGTCGCTATTCCCAGAGCTAGACGATAGATTTATTAGCGACGTTTTAAACGAGAAGCTAAATAAAGCCTATCTAATCAAAAACCAAGGGTTTGAAAGTATCCAAATTTCAAGAGACGACTTTGAAGCCGTAAGCGCCGCAGTCATCAAAAACCGTATCGTAGACTGCAAATATAATGACAAAGAACGCAAACTAAAGCCGTATAAACTAATAAATAATAGCGGCATATGGTATCTACTAGCAGACGACGAGGGTAAACTTAAAAATTTCACTCTCTCTAAAATAAAACATATAAAGATAAAGGGCGATACGTTTACTGCAAACACCGAGTTTTTAAAACGTATCGAGAAAAACGATACAAACTGGTTTTCGGACGCCAAATTCAAGGTTACGCTTGAAATCAAAAATGAAGCTATGGAGTATTTTAAGAGAAAAGAGTTTTTGCCAAATTACGAAGTAGTGCAAGAGGAAGAGGATAAAATCATCATAAGTACGGAAGTAGCCTACGATGACGAGATACTGCGGGTTGTAAAATATTGGCTACCGTTTATAAAGATAGTAGAGCCTTTAAATTTAAGGGATAAATTTGAAAATTTGCTTAGGGATTATCTGAAATGACATAACCTGTCGCTAACGTTTCATAAAATCTCTCCAAATAATCTATTTTAGGAGACGAGCGATGGAAGAAAATCTGACGAGTAAAAATTTGAACAACGCTAGCGAACTTAAAAGTACCGGCGAAGATCTAAATTTAAATCTGTCTATCACTAAATACGAAATGGCTAGAAGCGATCTTTTTAGTTTAGTTTATTCTTTGGGGCGTAAGTTAAACGAAGCCGATGTTTCGGTAGTATCTCTGGATGCAAATGCCAAACAATACATGCAAGATGTTTGTCTTTTATTAGATAAGTAAGCGGAGAATTGGAGAAAGGTTTATTACGCCCAATGGATAGAAGACTTTACGGGCGTAATCAAAGATGTCAATAAAATTTTACGTATATACGTTAAATATTTTAATGAACGTGACCTTCAAGAGGCTGCCACGGCGCACGACGTATGCAAAAGATTAGTATCGATAAATATGTTAAGCGATAATAAATTTGATAGAAATGCTAAACTAGATTTGATGATCTGTTTTAGGCGACTAAGCCATATTTTAAATTTGGATATCGTTTAGCGACTATATTTATAAGATTTTCACATTCTGCAATGGGCTTTAAAAGGGTTTTAGGGATAATCCCTAACGAGGTCTTTTGTCTGACTTGTCGGACAAAAAGTATCCTCGCCCAGATAAGAAAATTTTTAATTGCTACCATTTTACTAGCCATATCCCTGGAATAAAAACTTAAGATTTATATAATAATTATCCATTTGTCTAATTTGGATTAAGTGGCTGCCGTTAAAAATATTAAGGGTTTCAGGTTGTTTGATTTTTGTAAAAATATTTTTTATATATTCTAGACCATATCATTTACTTTGACTGTATGCCCATGGTTTTAAAAATAGAAAAATTACTAACACATGGCACCCAAGATGGTACCTACATAAACCTTAAAGCTTTAGAACATCGATAAAATCGGGATTTTAAAAGGGATGGTGGTTAGAGGCAGAATCGAACTGCCGACACGCAGATTTTCAGTCTGCTGCTCTACCGACTGAGCTATCCAACCACGCTGTTAAAAAGAAATGTGATTTTAGCCACTTGATACTTAAATTTTGGTTAAATACGTAAAATTCGGCTCATTTTTAAAGTATAAAATTTACTTCAAAGGCAGTCGCTCAAATTTAGCGGCTTTACGGCGCATATATCGCGTCAAATTTTCAAATTTAAAATCGCTTTTTTAAATTCATCTCCGCGCTCTACGTAGCTGTTAAACTGATCTAAGCTCGCCGCAGCAGGGCTCAAAAGCGCTATCTCGTCCAAATTTTCACTGTTTGCGACGACCTTTGCAACACCGTCAAATTTGAAATTTTTATCTATCTCGCCGACTGCGACGTTTAAAAGCTCGCATTTTACGGCAGGGATTTTAAACTCAGCCGCAAGATTCATCAGCTTGTCCGCATTTGAGCCGATAGCGTAAATTTGCGTCTTGGCGCCGCGCAAAGCTTCAAAAAGCGGTCGCATATCTACGCCCTTATCGTCGCCGCCTAAAATCAAATGCAAAAATTTGCCCTCATATCGCTTTACGGCTTGGATGCTCGCGTCGATGTTGGTCGCCTTCGTGTCGTTGACCCATATCCTGCCGCGCGCATCGCGAAACTTCTCCAGCTTGTTGCCTTCGATAACAAAGCCGTTTAGTAGCTCTACGTCGCACCTATCGAGCAAAATTTTCTGGATAGTAAGCGCCAAAAGAGCGTCCATTAAAAACGGCGTTTTAAAGGCGATATCGCTTAAATTTACCCCGCAAAACTCGGCCAAATCTGCCTCGTTTTCATAGCTTATCACCTTCGCTTTAGTCGGTGTCTCGGCGTAAATTTTAGGCAGGATTGCGACCGCGCTTTCGCTCATCATCGCTAGCGGTTTTAGCTTGGCGCGCTCATACTCGGCAAAGTCGCCGTGCCAGCTGAGGTGATCGGGCGTGATAGGCAAAAGCGCGTAGATGCCGGGCGTCGCGGCGTTCGTGTAGTGCATCGTAAAGGAGCTGGTCTCTAGCACCCAAATTTTGGCGTTTACGTCAAGGTCTGCGAGCGGAACTCCGACGTTGCCGCCCATTGCCGAGCCGTAGCGCGCCAGCAGGTGCTGCGTCATCTTCGTCGTCGTGGTTTTGCCGTTCGTACCGCTTATCCATACGGTAAAGGGCATTTTGTCGCCGTAAATTTTATAAAAATAGTCGTATTCGCTGATGAGATTTTGCGCCTTTTTAACCAGTTCGTGGCTCGGCGGGAAGCCGGGACTCGGGATCTCTAGGCTGCTTTTTTCGGGTATAAAGAGGTTTGGCGGTAGTAGGGTGTTGCCCCATTCGTCGCTTGAGATCTCGCTAAATTTATCGTCATAGATGTCCCATCCGCCGTCTTTTGCGAAGTTTTTCGCGATCGCGCGCGTCGTGCCGCCGTAGCCAAATAGCGATTTTCTCATTTTCTCCCCTTTGCCCCTAAAATTTGCGTTTCTCGTCTGTGCCCGGATCAGCTTTTTGCCATTTTGCTTGCGCTAAATTTACCTGATTTTTAACGCGGTCATGGCGATCAAATTTGCCAAAACGGCGATGAGCCAAAATCTCACGATGATCTTATTTTCTACCCAGCCTTTTATCTCGAAATGATGATGTATCGGTGCCATTAGAAAAATTCTCTTTTTAAAAATTTTAAAGCTTCCGACCTGCAAAATCACACTCAGGGTCTCCATCACGAATACAAAGCCGATGATGATGAGCAGGATTTCGTTTTTCGTCATCATGCCCATGAGTCCGATATATGCGCCTACGCTCAGGCTTCCGCTATCGCCCATGAAAACCTCGGCGGGATGGCAGTTAAACCACAAAAATCCCATCAGCGAGCCGATCAGCGCAGCGGCCACGACGACCGTTTCGCCCACGCCCGCGATCTTTGGTAAAAGCAAATACGAGCTAAACACCGCGTGTCCACAGATGTAGGCAAACACGCCAAGCGTCAGTAGTGAAAACACCGCAGGCACCGTAGCTAGTCCGTCTAGGCCGTCGGTTAAATTTACAGCATTTGAGGCGGCGACGATAACGAGCGTCCAAAAAGCAACCGCAAAAACGCCTAGATCAAACACAGGAAATTTGTAAAACGGTAGGTAAAATTTACTGCCCAGCTCGCCGTGTAAATACAGCATCGTCGAAACGGCAAAGGCTATCAAAATTTGCACCGCAAGCTTAGCTCTAGGGCTTAGTCCGTCGTGGTTTTTGCCGCCTGAGATTTTGCGAAAATCATCTTTAAAACCAAGCGCGGTAAAGCCCGCTAGACAGATCAGCGAAGCAAGGACGAAGACGTTATCAAGGCGCGCGCAAATCACGCTCGCCCCAAGTGCGGCTCCGATAAAGACCAGCCCGCCCATCGTCGGCGTTTTGGCCTTTTTTTGGTGCGTTTGCGGAGCTAGCTCGTAGATGGGCTGGGCGGCGTTTTTGGCCTTTGCCCACGCGATAAATTTAGGCAGCGCCCAAACGGTCAAGCAAAATGCGATAAAAAACGAAAAACCCGCGCGAACGGTGATGTATTGAAAGATATTAAAATTTAACAATTCATAAATATAGTAAAACATAAAAGCCTTTATTTTAAAAAAGGCTAATTTTAGTAT
>JBHRQF010000060.1:0-7363 GCA_042645325.1 Campylobacter sp.
ATATGAGAGCGAGGGTAAAATCTGGCTAAAATCAAGCGAAGTAGGCGACGAAAAAGACCGCGTCATCGTGCGCGAGGACGGTCGCGGCACCTACCTAGCCGGCGACGTGGTGTATCACGACGATAAATTTAGGCGCGGGTTTGATCGCTGCATCAACATCTGGGGTGCCGATCATCACGGCTACATCGCACGCATGAAGGCGGCGCTACATCTGCTAGGATACGATGAAAACCGCCTTGAAATCATACTTTCGCAGATGGTGAGCCTACTAAAAGACGGCGAAGCCTACAAGATGAGCAAGCGCGCGGGCAACGTCGTGCTGATGAGCGACGTGGTCGAGGAGATCGGCTATGAGGCGCTTAGATTTATGTTTCTTAGCAAGCGCTGCGACACGCACCTGGAGTTTGACGTGGACGAGCTAAAGCGCGAGGACGGCTCAAATCCGATATTTTATATCAACTACGCGCACGCCAGGATCAATCAAATTTTTGCAAAAGCTGGCAAAAACGTCGCCGATGTCGCTGGCGTGAAATTTGCAAATTTGAACGAGGACGGCAAAAATTTGCTATTTGAAGCGCTTACGCTAAACGATGTTTTAGTCGATAGCTTTAACACGCGCGCGGTAAATAAACTTTGCGACTATCTAAAGAGCCTGGCTGCGAATTTTCATAAATTTTACAACGAAAATCGCGTCGTAGGCAGCGAGAACGAAGACGAGCTTTTAAAGCTTTTCGCCGTCGTCGCGCTCTCTATTAAAACGGCTCTGGGGCTAATGGGCATCGCCGCAAAAGATAAGATGTAGAATAAAATTAGTAAATTGAGAAGCGCTAAGCGGCGCTTCTCGTTTAAAGTAACCTCTTAAAATCTATGAAACTTTCTAAAATTTCCGCCGCATTTTTCTTTATATTTTTGATAGCGATAGAGTATCTGGCTCTTACGCCCGCGCAGATAAAACTTATCGAAAATAGCTGGGATAAGGCAAATCATTTCATCGCATTCGCCGCGCTTTACGTTACTTTGCATTTTGGCTTTTTTAGGCTAAATTTGGGCGCAAAGGTCGCTATTTTGCTAGCTTACGGCATCCAGATAGAAGTAGCGCAGTCGTTTGTGCCGGGCCGCTATTTTAGCTTGCTCGACGTCGTCGCAGACGGCATCGGTATAGTTTTTGGTATCTTAGCGGCGAGAATTTTGAACGGATTTAAGGCGAGATTTTAAATTTAAGACCCCAAATTTGACTAGCGCGGTTTTTATATCGCGCCGTTTTTACTCTGTTTAACTCGAAATTTATCGTCAAATTTAAACTAGCCCGCGGAGTAAAGCGATAAATTTATAAATAGTCGCTAAAATGCGCCGTAAAATTTAGCGCCAAGTGGCAAGAAAAACAGCGCAACCGCGGCTAAATTTAAACGCAAAATCCAAAATGAAAGAGTAAAAATGAAATGGCAAGACAGCAGACGAAGCGACAACGTCGAGGATAGGCGGCAAAACAGCGTAAACAGTATGGGCTCGCTGGGCGCGCTCATACCGATTATCAGATTTTTACTGGGCTCAAACATCGGCCGCGTGGTTTTGGTTATCGGCGCAGTGGCGTATTTTATGGGCTTTAACCCACTTGCGCTACTTGAGGGCGGCGGCACAGGCACTCAAAGAGCGGCGCTAGATAGCCCGCAGGAGAAAGAAAAGGTCGCCTTCGTTTCAGCCGTGCTGGCGCAGACCGAGGACGTGTGGAGCAGGGTGTTTAAGGCGAGCGGCGCGCAGTACAAGGAGCCTAGCTTGGTACTTTTTAGGGACGCGGTCTCTAGCGCGTGCGGCACTGCAAGCTCGCAGACGGGGCCTTTTTACTGCCCCGCGGACAAAAAAGTCTATCTTGATCTTAGCTTTTTTGACGAGCTAGAGGCTAAATACAAGGCCGCGGGCGACTTCGCGCAGGCCTACGTGATCGCCCACGAGGTCGGACATCACGTGCAAAATTTGCTAGGAACGCTCGGTAAAATAAACGAGCTAAAATCACGCACTAAAAGCCCTATCGAGCAAAACGCCTTGCAAGTCAAAGTCGAGCTGCAGGCCGACTGCTATGCTGGCGTCTGGGCGCATTACATGGGGCGCTACAAGATGCTAGAAGACGGCGACATCGAGGAGGCGTTAAACGCCGCGAGCGCGATAGGCGACGACGCACTACAGAAAAAATACCAAGGCCGCGTTACGCCCGATTCGTTTACGCACGGCTCGTCAAAGCAGCGCATGACGTGGTTTAAAAAGGGATTTGAGGGCGGACAGCCAAGCTCCTGCGCGTTTGAGATCTAAATTTGACTTTTTAGCTCTTTGGGTTGCGTTTGGCGAGCGTAAATTTATACTCGGCCGCATTTGGATAAAATTTGAATCCAAGTGCGGCTTTTTTGGACGTCTTTTAGCACAATTCAAATTTAAATTTCCCCGATTTTGAGCAAAATTGGGCGCGGCACGGTTTGTTCGGCGCGCGGCTTGTAAATTTGGCGCAGCAAGCGATAAATCAAAAAATGGAGCAAAAATGCAAAGAAGGGGCTTCATAAAGGGCGCGGCGACCTGCGCGGCTGGGTTTGCTGCGGGAGTTAATTTGTTTGCTCAGCAGACTGGCGAAACTAGTGCGGCAAATTTGACGGACGGCGTAGATCTAAGCGGCGCGAAAAATCTCGGCGAAAAGCTTGCCGCCATGACCCCATATCTCACGCTAAATAATAGAATTTTGATGCCGATCATCGGACTTAGCACGGGTAAATTTGATGATTTGAAAGACAAAAATTCGCTGGGGGCGGCTCTAGGACTAGGCTACCGCCTGATCGATATGGACGAGGGCGAGGAGGGCGTGGTAGCTGCGTTTGCGACTAGCGGCTTAGAGCGCGGACAGCTATTTATCCAAAGCTCGCTCGGTGCTCAAAACGGCGACGAAAGCGGCATGATAAAAAGCTTTGAGCACTCGCTAAAAAAACTAAATACCGACTACGTCGATTTGCTTTTGCTGCGCACTGGGGCTGGCGATGCTAGCTCTGCGTGGCGCGTTTTGCAGCGGCTTTACCGCGAGGGACTTGCGGCGGCGATCGGCATTTGCGACTATCAGGGGGAATTTGGAGTCGAAAATTTAGCCAAAATCGCGCAAGGTAGCGAAGTTAAACCCGCGGTTTATCAGACGCGCTCTCGCTCCTATCTACGGCGCTTTGCTGCGCGCGGCAAGGTGACCGACCATGACGTGCAAGTGCAGCTGATGTACGAGCCCGGCCAAGAGCTAAAAAAGCCCGCGCTTGCGCAAATCAGCGAGAAATACGGCAAAACGCGGTCGCAAATCATCTTGCGCTGGCTCGTACAACAAGGGGTTTGCGCGGTAGTAAACTCCGCTAGCAAGGAGCGATTGCTTGAAAATATCGACATTTTCGGTTTTGAGCTTGCAGATGAGGACAGCGAGCTAATAGCAAAGCTCTGGCGGAGCTAGCAGGCGGACGAGGCCGGTTTTAGGCATCAAATTTGCGTGTTTTAAATTTAGAGAGCTTGGATTGATGGCAAATTTTAAGAGCGTTTTGCTGGTTTGCTGCGTTAAATTTGCTAGCTTGAGAGACGTTAAATTCAGATAACAAACCTAAGGAAAATCAATGAAAAACTTGGACTACGAGACGCTTAAGGCGGAGTGGCAAAAAGAGTGGAATGAAAAGGGCGAGAAATACGCCAAAGAGGTAAACGATATGGTGGCGTTTGCGGAGGTCCACGGCTGGGACGCCTACAAGGGCGAAGATCCGGTCGATGAGCGCGATGGTATGACGCAGCTTTGCGAGGCGGTTTTTGAGCTGCTAAAGAAGGCCAACGAGTGCGGCGAAACGGAGAAGTTTAGGGCCGATTTTCCGCCTTCAAACGTCATTTTCAGTGGCGAAAACGAGAAATTTAAAAACAAGCTAAAAAACATCGATCAAATTTGCCCTCTTGGCAGCGAGAACGTCCTTTTTATCGTCTCAAACGACGACGGTAAGAGGCTGTATCTGCTAGAGGGCGACCGCGTGAGCGAGGTGGCAAAGGGCGTCATCGCCGTGGGCAAGTCCAAGCGAAACGAAATTTACGCTCTGCTAAATCAAGACGAGGTGTGGCTGATCAGGGGCTACGACGGCAAGGGCGGCGGCGAGCCTATCGCGAAATTTAGCCACGACGTGGAGCTAACATACGACGAGGCTGAAATTTTACCTTTTAACGACGGTAGCAAGGTGCTTTTGAGCTGCCACGACGGGATATTTTTGATCTCGCAAAGCGGCGCGAAGCTTATCCATCCGATCTACGAGGATGAGGACGATGACGGCAATGCTGCACTCTATATCGATATGGCCAACGCGACGCTCTCAAATGACAACGAGCTAATCGTCGCGGGAGAGCAGTGCGGTGATCATGCCCTGATGGATAGCGAGGGCGAGCGGCTGGGCGGTATCGGCGCGCAGAGCTCGTATCCGCACTTTTGCCTCTTTAGCGCGGACGATACGCAGCTCATCACAAACTCTTGCCACTTCTACAACGGCGTTACGATCGGCGTGGATAGGGCTTTGCTAAAGCGCGGACTAGAGGTTGAGGCGTATTCGTACGACGAAGAGGGCGGGCAAAATTTTACGCTGATCGACGATGCGATGAGAGTTTATGCGGGCGTAGCGGCGCAGGACTTTTACATCCTCGGCGACGCATACGGCTACATCAAAGCAGTCGGCAAGGACGGGCGTAAAATTTGGCGCCACTATCTGGGCGGCACGATAAAGTCTATGGCACTAAGCGAGGACGGGGGCGTGCTATTTGTGGGTACATACGGAGGCAGGCTGCATAAACTACGCCTCGGCGCTGGCCAAGATAGCCACACGATCGGCAACGGCAACCACAAAGAGGAATTTAGGCTGATTGCTTACGAGGATAAAATTTATCGGTGGTAAATTTCGCGGCGCGCGGTATGACGGCTCAAATTTTATCGTTTTTAAAATGCTGGTCTTGGCAAGTAAAATGCGGAGCTAAGATTTGTCAAATTTGGCCCAAATTTTGAATGCTAAAATTTAAAACAAATTAGCCAAATTTGAATACAAAAAATATAAAACGAAGTATTTTTGCCGCGAGACCGCTAAAATTCGGCTCAAATTTACGAGTCGGTAAAAAGCGCGGCGACAAAATTTATGAACCTTATCGCCGCAAATTTATCGGTCGTTACTCGCCGATCGTATCGGCGTAAAACATGCCCCCAAGGATGCTTTTGATAAAAGAAACGGTCGCAAAGCGCGCGGCCGGCAAATTTATGAGCGTGTGCGGAGCATTAGGCAGGAGTAAAACTATCGCGTTTTTCTTGTCGCCGTAGGTTGCGGCGCAGTTTCCGGTGGCGTTTTCGTTGCCTAGATAGCTATTTTTTTGAGAGAAATATTTATCCTGATCGCTTACTAAATTTAAAACCGGCGTATCGCTAAGCGCTGTTTTGTGCTCTTTTACGAAGTAGTTCTCCTCGCACGACCAAGAGTTTATAATCTTGCCCAAAAAGTACTTGCCATCGTATCTGGCTACAGCCACCGCGCCTTCGCTGGTGCCGGCTAAAAACAGCTTGCTCGTATCCGCCCACTCTGTGTTTTTTAGCGCATCCAGGGCGATTTTGATTTCGCTAGAGCGCAGCGAATGGACCTTTTCATAAATTTCCTTGTCTGCCGGAGATTTATATGTTATCCTGTTTTCCAGAGCCATACTATCAAACATAAAGCTTGCTATGCCCTCTTTTGCCAGCCACTCTTGCCATTTGTCAAGGCCTATTTTATTGTTGATACCGGACGAGCCGTGCAGGAAAACTACGACCGGCGCTTTGGCTTGCGTCTTTGGAGCGTCTTTAAAAAGTCCGACGTAAATATCGCCGCCCGTGACGTTTTTTGGAAGCGCGATCTGAGCCTGCGCTATGCCCTTTCTGGCTGACTCGCTCGTGTGTGAGTACGCGTCGCCCGCAAACAAATGTGCCGCAAAGAGCGCAATCAATAAAGCAAAAGTTTTTCTAAACATAAGCATCCTTTATCTTGACTTTGGTCGATTATATAAAAAATAGATTTAAGGCAGGCTTTTAATTTATAAAATAATCGCTAAAAAAGCAAGAAAACTCGCGGTAGTCGGCTTCTAAATTTCGGCGCCAAAACCGCCTTGCCACCAAATGCGTCAAATTCGTGCTTTATACCCCGCTCGCCATCGGCTCTATGTTAAATTTTTGGGCGAAATTCAAGGTTACAAAACCCATCTTGCAGGCTTTGGCGCCAAATTTGACCGCAACCCTCCCTTTTTTTTGCTCGCCCTCTTAAAAGTCAAATTTCACAAGATAATTTTTAATTTTATTTAGCTTTTGGATTTTTTCTGCTGGAGATTTTACGGTCAGGAGAAATTTAGCGTAGGTTTTTAGTTTCATTTTTGCTACGCCAGTTAAATTTGCGGTATGGGTTTGAAAAGTCAAATTTGACGACGTCCGCTTCAAATTTGACTTTTTTAAATAAAAGCAAAAGCCTGCGATGTCGGCTTTTGACTCAAATAATCAAGCACGCCGCTTGCAAGATTCGGCAAATATCAGCAGAAAAGCTGCATCCAGGCGGGCATCAAGCGCCGAAATATCTTTATCGACAATGTCGCGGCGACCGATCTCGTCGATAGGCGCGACATTTTAATAGTGGATTTTAGAAACCGAACGCGGTTCGCAAGCGACGCTAAATTTATCACGATGCCTAGCGAGATGGTCTATAAGGCGCTGATCGACGCCGCGTTTTCTACGTGCGGCTTAAATCCGATCTTCGTGCCCAAAGAAAAAGACCTGCGCTTAAAAACAAACGTCGTTGCGCTTCAGGTTAACGGCGATCAGGCGGTTATCACGATCGCATATGAAATTTTAGACGCGATCAGCTCTAAAACCTCCGGCATCATCACAAAGCAGGTCTTCGTGCCCGATCCGAGCTCGCAAAGTATCTTTAACGCTATGAATTTAGTGCTAAATCAGGCGATCGATGAAATTTTAAGGGCGATACAATGATAGCGGCGCTTGAGGGGATCATTACTAAAAAAGAGCCTACGCGCTGCGTTTTGAAGCTCGCAAGCGGCGTAAGCTACGGCGTAAATATCTCGCTAGGATGCGCCGCGCAGCTGCAAAGCGGCGCCAAGACCGAGCTTTTGATCACGCAGATCATCAGAGAGGATGCCGATTTGCTCTACGGCTTTTTGGACGAGAGAGAGCGAACAATGTTTGAGATGCTGATCAAACTTAGCGGCATCGGCGCAAGCACGGCGATGGCGGTGTGTTCGAGCCTCAGCTCGCAAGCGTTTATCAAAGCGATCGCTAGCGGCGATGCGGCGACGCTTACTTCAGTGCCCG
>JBHRQF010000061.1:0-7317 GCA_042645325.1 Campylobacter sp.
ATATAGCTTTAAATTTGAGGAGATTTTGAAATAAAACTTAATGATAAAGGCGAAATTCAAAAGTTATTCACATGCGGCACGGCGGTAAAATTTGAATCGAAATTTAAAAGCGAGCCCGAAGCCAGGCTCGCAAAAAGCCTCAGTGCGTGCCCTTGTGCAGGAAATAAAGTCCCAAGCAAAGCGCCAAAATCGAGGCCGCAAGGTAGGTCATCTCAAGCGGCGTGGTGAAATTTGCGTGCAAAACGCGCTGGAAAAAATTAACGATAAGAACCATGATGATGACTTTGCCCAGTTTATCCTTGAGCTCGTCTAGCGAGTGTACCTCGAGGACTTTGCTCTGCTTAGACTTTTTAAGCTCCTCGATCTCGGAGATAAACAGCTCGTAAATGCCGAAGCTAAAGATGTAAAGCACCAGCGCCATGAGGTAGAGGTCGATCGCGCCCACGATCTCGCCGACGACTTCTGAGTGGAAGTTCTCCGGGTGAAAATCGCCGAAAAAGTAGTGATAGACGTCGATAAAAACCCTGCCAACGTCGTAGCTTGCTATGACAAACAGTACGATGGCTCCAAGCAAACCGAATACTACTGGAAATAGCGTGAAGGCGTTGCTAAAGAGGAGAGTTTTTTCAAAAATTTTGCGCATTGATATCCTTTGTTAAAAAATAAAACGCGTATTTTATAGTATTTTCCTTAAAGATGGGACTCAAGAACTATCAAAAATAGCCGTAGTTAAAAAAGCAAAAACTTAATCGTGTTCGTCATAAATATCTCTTTTTTCTTCCGCTCGCGCTCCTTTTGTGTATTGTTCGGCAAACTCTCGCATAGCCGTTGCAAATCTAGTAAAACCCTCCGTATCAAGGGCTTCGGCTTTTTCTTGATTCTACTTAGCAAGCTCTCGCTCTTCCCGCCCGTAAGTAAAGGTATGCATTCCGCGTCGATTAAAAAGCGTGAGCGTGAATTCGGAGCGTATTTTATCGGCATCTCTAGCATCTAAAATATCGGCCACGACTTTATGGATCCAAAGTCCGCCCGGATCGGCAGGCGCATAAGTTAAAATTTGTCCAATATAGTGCCTAGCAACTCCTATATGCCCTGTCTCTTCGGTGATCCTTTTGGCCTCCTTGATCCACTCTTTAAATGCATTTTCGTCAAATTTTCCATCTTCTTTAACTCCCGGACAAAGTTTCCATTCATATAAAATATCGTAGGCATTTTGGGCCAGATAGCGTTTATTCTCATCTATTTCTTTAGTACTGTCGCTTTTATCATGTTTGGACCGAAAGGCAAGAGCAATCATATCGGCAAAGAATTGCGGATCGGAAGCTAGTTTTTTCTCGATTGCTGTAGGGGATTCTTCTGTAGAAAATCTTTTTAGCCAAGAAAAGAACCTAGATTCAATTTTAAGCAGTATGTCTTGATCTATAGTTTTTGATTTTTGAAGACGCTTAATTAGCTCAACTACATCATAAGCTACGTAGCTATAACTAATAAGTTCTTGTATACCGCTTTCACTATTAAGAACAGAGATAAACGAACGAACCGCTAAGGTTTCATTAATTTCGGCTTTATTTGCCTCGTGAGCAGCGCAGACAACGGCCGCGCCTTCGCGCCCATACGTAAGCAATTTTTCGGTTGTTTCATTTAAATCGCCGTCTGATTCATAAGGATTAACTCTGACGTTTTTCCAGTACAGACCCTCGCTGTTTTTTCCTAAATACTTAGAAACCGTTTCCCATACCTCTTCATTGAAAGGTAAAAGTAACAGAAATTTAGCGCGTTGCTCTAAAGACCAATCTTTTTGCATAATCATATCAACCCAATTAATGCCGATTTTATAAAATTTGATCCGTGCATACCCGCTTAAAACCTGCTTTTCAACTTCATCATTCGAATCAAGAAATGTTGGCAATAGTTCATTTTCAATTAAATCATATTCTATTTCGCCTAAAGCTCGACCTACATCAAACGGCGAAGCTACTTTTTTGGCAAAATTTATGCAGCTCATCAAACCTCCGCTGTCCAAAATTTCTTTTATAGCGGAATTGCGTTTTTTAACGAGCCTTTCTATCTGCGTATCGCGGTCACCATCTCTGTCCAACAACTCAAAAACTACGCCATTAAATAAATAACGATATTTTATTTCCGGCAAAGATGGCGCAAGACTATCGGCTATGTTTTCGATTTTGCGAAGTTCTTGTTCGGGTAATGCCCAGTTAGTATCAGAAAATTTTCTATGACGACGCACAATCTCACCAAGTTTTTCCCAAACCAAATAGCGCTTTTCTTCGGGCAAATTTATTATATTATCCGACAAGCAATAATCAAGAATAAAATCGTATGCATTTTTGGGCAAATTTGAAAGCCTTTCTATAAGCTCAATAAATTTATCCACATCTTCTTTTGCTAAATCAATCATAAGCTCGGATAAGGCAGCAATTTGCTCCAAATATTCATTTCGAAATACACCATCCTTCCAATCTAGCGGGATAAAATCTCTCCAAATAGGACGGTAACTTCTGATTGTGGGGCGATAGTTTCCGCTTGTGGTTTGGCATCCTCTCGGAAGCAACTCTATCAGCAGAGACCATCCGATTTTAGGTTGATTTTTTATCACGGCCTTGATCGCCGCTTTTCTTTTATCAAATTTTGCGGCAGTTTGCACATGCCAAGGTAAAAATATATTCACAAGCGATCTTATAGGACGATTTGCCCAAGATCCGCCGGGATCAATAGAGGCAAGATCCGCCAAGATAGCCGCTACTCTTGATAAATAATCAGGAGACCATGCCAGCTCTTCAAGAGCCCATAACAGGCCGCACATATAATTACGACCTTCAATCCCGCTTCCTTCTTGTTCAAATATTTCATGAAAAAGGGAATTCGAAATATCGACCAATGACGACTCTACAGCGTCAAGAAATTCACTAGGTGAAGCCTCTGCTAGAAGCGGTAAGTGGTAATCTATGCTCGCCCATAGCTCCCAATCCGCCCCATCAAGCAATGTGCGCACAATAAAATTTACAGTGTTTAAAGCCTCATTGCAAGAGCAGTTACTAAGCGCTTTGGGGCGACTACCCATCAAAGCAAGCGTTTGAGAAATTCCTTTTCTAATATTTTGCGAATAGTTTAATTGTTTTCCATAAATGCTAGCGGCGTATCGTTCTTCCTTTGGCAGATCAAGCGCCGGATCTCTTTCTTCTAAAACTGAAATCGCCATATTCTTAAAGCGAACTAGATCGTCATTTGAGATTAAGCCTCCAAGGACATCCCAAGCCTCATCACAAGAAATAACTTTCCATTTTCCTTCTATCAAAGTAAGCGGAGAGTCTGCATGTAAAGCGTCAGCTCTAAATTTTTCTATCCATTCTTTATAGCTTTTGCCGACAAATTCTTCTATAGCTTGAATGTCCGCTTTATTTTCTTCATTCCATAGACCTATTAAACAGGCTTTTGCCAATTCGCGAGCAGTATTTCGTTTCGCATACGACGGCGCTGCGACTCCTATGAGATATCTCATAAGTGCAGACAGCCTCCTATTTCCTATTTTAGCAAATTCATCTGCAAGGGTATCTAGGAACTGCGCTTTCGTCAGTATCTCTTTGATCTGATATGATGGAGGACTTTTAAGGTCTATAACATCGTCATTGCCGTTTGATGAGGCATCGCAAAACGGCACGATCACTCCATGCCCTTTTTCTATGGCTAACGCAAGTAAATTTTGTTGTTCATCATCCAAGCCTAGCCTTGGGCTAGCAACCAATACATGTGATCGTCGCAACTCGGATATTGCTTGCCATGTATCTTTATCTTTTATAAAAAGACACCTATCTGCATATTTTTGTGCCTTTTCTTTTTCAAGCGTCATAAGGTAAGCCGCTACAAAATCATATACATCATTTTCGCTCTCAGCAATAATAAATAGCTTTTTAGTTTCGCCCGAAAAGATGGTTTCAAGCGCACTGCAAGCTTTATCGCGAGAAGAGATAAAAAGCTCGGGCGGAAGAGCCAGCCCATTGAATTGCGACTGGATCAAGTTGGAATTTTTAAATTTAGATTGAGTTAAATTCCAGTGCTCAAGCGGCGTTATAACGCCGCTTAAATTTGGCAAAATTCCTATTTTAGCAGCTATCCACCTACCAATAGCGGGAAATTATCTAAGCCAATCCGCTAACTTTACCCCATCTATTATTATAATTCGTTTCCATCCTTTACCTTGCCGCCTTTTGATCCAAGCCCTCTGTTTTGGCTCATCCCAACCATGCGCCTCAGCTGAGCGTGGGGTAACGAAGACGAAAGCAGAATCTGCCCGTTCTTCATCGCTTAATTCATTGGTTCTTTTTTGAAAGTCGCTACTTGCTTTTTCTTGAGGATCTTTTCCGGTGCCTATTTCCCAATAGGATTTCCCAGCAGGAACAAATTCAAAAAATCCGGTCTCGCAATCTACAAGACCGTCCATACCGGGCTGATTTACGGCATCGCCATAAGGTATGCGACACTCTCTTATATCGGGTGCAGATTGTTTGATAAGTAGATAAATAAGCTCCGGAATTACTCCTTCGCTCTCACGCGTATCTGCATATCGTGCCAAATCGTTAGGAGTTACAATGCTTGTGTATTTCATGATTCAAGTATCCTTTTTTTTGATAGCATTTTATATATTTTTAGCTTTATTTCACAAAATTTGCTTTCTAAAATTTTTAAGTAAATTGTGCTTTAATATGGTATAGCAATTTTAAGACCTATTTGTAACTGTTTATCGCAAAGATGCAGGTAAATGTATATGTGAAATTTACAAAAGATCGTGTGCAGATCAAAAAATTAATACGACAAAAACACAGTTTCATTTTCTAAAATAATCAAAATTTAATCTGAAAATCCAAGCTTTGCAAGGCTTTGACAAGAGAGCTGAAAACTAACCCACGCCCAAAACCTACACCAAATTTATGCTCAAGTAAGATAAGTGTAATTTAGACAAAATTTAGCCGAATCTACGCCAAAGCGAGGCAAGGCACGCCCACCAAATCAAAGCGTAAATTCGGTAATTTTAAAACAAAACGCAGGCGACTACTCCTGCATTTCTATCCATTTTTGCGCGATTCTTACGGCATTGGTCGCCGCTCCCACGCGGATCTGGTCGGCGCTGCACCATAGATGTAGGACGTTTTTGCGGTAGTTATCCACTCTGATACGTCCGACGTAGGTCTCGTTGGTGTCGCTTGAGATGCTTGGCATCGGGTATTTTTTCGCGGCGGGTTCGTCCACGACTACGATGCTAGGCGCCTTGCGTAGGACTTCACGAGCGGCCGCGGCGTCCACGTCTCTGTCAAAATGAATCGTGATAGCCTCTGAGTGGCTGCGAAGCACCGGCACGCGCACGCAGGTTGCGCTGATTTCCATACTTTTGTGGAGGATTTTTTGGGTCTCGTTGACCATTTTCATCTCTTCTTTCGTGTAGTCGTTGTCCAAAAACACGTCGATGTGCGGAATGACGTTAAAGGCTAACTGGTGCGCGAAGACTTTCGGCTCGCACTCGTCAAGCTTAAACTCGAAAAACTTTTGCAGCTGCACGACTAGCTCCTCCATGCCCTCTTTGCCGGCGCCCGAAGCCGCCTGATAGGTCGCTACGTCCACGCGGTTGATGCCGTACGCGTCGTCTAGCGGTTTTAAAATTTGCGCCATCTGGATGGTTGAGCAGTTTGGATTGGCGATGATGCCGCGGTTTTTCCACTGCATGATATCCTGTGGGTTGCACTCGGGCACGACCAATGGCACATCCGCATCCATCCTAAAGTGGCTGGTGTTGTCGATCACGACGGCGCCGCTGGCGGCTGCAAATTTGGCGTATTTTTCGGATACCGATCCGCCTGCGCTAAAAAACGCTATGTCGATCTCGTGTTCGTCAAAAACCGTCTCGGTGAGCTCCACGACTTTGTGGTTTTTGCCTTTAAACTCTATTTGGGTGCCCGCGCTTTTCGCGCTTGCTAGCGGTAGCAGCTCGCCCACCGGGAAATCAACCTCCTCCATAACGCGGAAAAGCTCCTCTCCGACTGCGCCGGTTGCGCCTACGACGGCAACGTTAAATTTTCTCATTTTTGGCTCCTTTGTTTTTACTTCTTTTTTACTTCTCGGGCGACAGAGTCGTCCTGCGACCAACCCCATCGGTTGGATCCCGCACTCCTCGTAGCGTAGTCTCGTCGCAAGCGGATGCGATGCGAAAAGACTTGTCCGACTTTGCGGACCAAGTTTAGGTTTTACTTCTCGGTCGGCAAAGCGGTCGCGACAAGCCTCTTTTGCTTGACCTGGTGCCAAAGACTTGCTAGGCTCTGCGGACTAAATTTAGATTTTTGACATAAAGCTAATCGCAATCGCTCTTACCCATTAAATTTAACTCAAATTTGCGGTCAAATTTAACTTCTTTTATATTCAAATTTGCCGCCCAAATTTGACGAGTCGCACGCCGCATTTTCAGCGTCGCCGTCTCGGCCGACTAAATTTAAAATTTAAGCTAAAATTTCGCTTATTTTACTCGCGTAAAGCTTAAATTTAAGCTATTTTCTGCTGCGCGCCTGTAAAAAAAGATCGCCCGGTTGTATCTCCTCGCCTTCGCTAAGTATCGCTGCTCGCTGCACGACGGAGATTAGCTCGCGGATATTGCCCGGAAAGTCGTAGTTTTCTAGCTCTTTCACCGCCGCTTCGGAAAAGCTTTTTGCGCCGAGGCTAAACTCCTCGCAGCTTTGTTTCAAAAATCGCTCGGCTATAGGCAATATTTCCTCTTTGCGTTCTCTTAGCGGCGGGATGGCGACGGGTACGGTGTTTAGGCGGTAAAACAGATCCTCTCTAAATTTACCCTCGCTAATCATGGCAGGCAGATTTGCGTTCGTCGCAGATACGATGCGAACGTCGATTTTGAGGCTTTTTGTGGCGCCAAGGCGCGTGATCTCGCGCTCCTGGATCGCGCGCAGGAGTTTTGGCTGCAGATTTAGCGGCATCTCGCCGATCTCGTCTAAAAACAGTGTGCCGCCGCTTGCTAGCTCAAACTGTCCCTTTTTCATCGCCGAAGCGTCGGTAAATGCGCCCTTTTCAAAGCCGAAAAGCTCGCTTTCTATCAAATTTTCTGGGATCGCGGCCATGTTTATCGCGATGAACGGGCCGTCCTTGCGCGGCGAGTTTTTGTGGATAAATTTAGCAAACAGCTCCTTGCCCACGCCGCTCTCGCCCATTAACATCGCCGAAGCGTCCGTTTTTGCGACGCGCGAGGCTAAATTTAACGCATTAGCAAGCGCGGGCGAGCTAGCGACGAAATCGGTCGAATCGGCC
>JBHRQF010000062.1:0-7295 GCA_042645325.1 Campylobacter sp.
CTATCGTTTAAATCATTATATAACATATTCAAAAAGGATATTTAAAATGCAACAATTAGATGAAGAACAGAAAGTGTTTTCAAAATTTAGACCGTTTATTCATAGTGGCGAAATAGATGTTCATTCTAATTTTGTATGTTCGTTTTATTCTGATAGCAATAAGCGCCTAAGGGACATATTGGAAAATAAACAACTTTACGCTCCTAATTTTACTACCTTTAACGACGCTAGAGAGGGTTGGTTTAATTTCTTGTTTTCCAAAAGCGAGGAAGAAAAAGATATTGTCAAAGCGTTAGAAGATATTAAAAAAGAGAAAGCAAAAAGATTTATTTGTTGTTTTAGTGAAAAATTTGGAGAAAACTCCAGTAAGGAGCTCCTTATGTGGGCGCATTATGCTAATAACCATATAGGTTTTAGGATAGATTTTACTCTAGATGAAAACGAGATGAGTAAAACATATGACGTAAAATACGGCTACAAACCAAAACTAATAGAAAATATCAAAAACTACTTCCCTGAAAATAGCGAAATAATCGAAATATTAACTAGAAAAGATAAGGTATGGAAATACGAACGCGAGTGTAGGATTATATTGGATCCACATGATACGAGTAATGACGTGGATGATAAAAATGGTGAATTTGTAAAAATAAACATAGAACGAGTAGTGATAGGAAGAGGATTTTTGCCCGTTGTTTTTGATTTTAGTAGAAGAAAAATTATACCTAGAAATATAGAGGATTTATCGTATGCCTTAAAAGGGCTTTTAGAGAATGAAAAAATAAAAATTAGCATGTATAAAAGCAGATATGATCATGAGCTTATAGATATTTAAGATACAAGCAAAAATTGATTTGCAATATTTTAAACTTAGCAGCCAAGGGCTACTAGGTTTAAGTAATTTTATGAGTTATAAACTATCACTCCCCGTATTTTTTCTTTAGGTCGTCCCACGTCACCAGCGTGCGTTTGCCCTCTAGGCTGCGGATGCGCGTGACGTCTTGCATCATCTCTAGTACCCCTTTAAATACGCCGTTTTCATCGCGTACGGCCACATAGTAGATGTAGATAAATTTGCCGTGAAGCTCCAGCCAAAAGTCGATCTCTTCACGCTCGCCCTTGCGGAAGGCGTCGATGATCTCCAGCACGCTAGCTACGCTCTCGCGTGGGTGGCAGTTTTTTACGTCGCGCCCGATGACGCCTGCGCTTCGCGGAAATACGCGGTGCTTGGTGTCGGTGTAAAATTTCACGATCTCGTTTTCATCGACGAAGGAGAGATCGACCGGCATGTGCTTATAAATGAGGTTGATTTGCTCTAGCGTGAGCTTGCCCGTAGCGACGTCAAAAACGGCATTTTTATCGCTGCTTGCGTTTGGATTTAGCCCGTATTTGCTCATCAAATCTGACAGCTCTTTTAGGAAATTCGGATTTAAAACCGCTTCGTTTAGGTTGTCGTTTTGTAAATTTGCTGCGCTTAAATTTGACTCGCTTTGTAAATTTACGTCCTTTAAATTTGACTTCGGGCCGTCATTGGAGTTCAAATTTAACGGATAAAATTCGCTCGGCTTTTCGATGAGAAAATATCCGATCTCATCATCGCCTCGTCTCATCGCACGAAATTCCTCCTCGCTGATCATCTCCAGCGACGTCGGATAGAGTGCCGCCTCTTCGCGTGCGAGCAGATCGAGTAGATTTTCGTAGATCTCGTGTTGAGCCGCGATAAACTCATCAGCCTTGCCGCCATCTAGCAGCTCGCGCGCTGCGGCGATACCGTCGCGGACCTTATTATCAAAGCTCCACATGAAGCGCGACGGGCGGTCAAAGCCCTTGTTTTCGAGCATCGAGTAGAGTTGGTGCTGTTTTCTGGCAAAGTGCGTCCTGTTAAAGCCGCCCAGTTTGTCGTAAATTTCAAGCCACTCGTTTTTGATAAATTTCTTTTTTAGCAGCTCTTTTGCCTTTGCGATTAGCTCGCGCGCGGCGTCGTTTTCGTCGATGTAGGTGGCGATAGTGTGGTCTTTTGGCAGCTTGGGGCGCTCGGCTGTTAGGATACCGCGCAGGATTTCTGATAGCTCGGCGGCGTTTTCGTCGATAAACTCGCTCTTAAAGCCTAGATTTAGCAAATTTGCGCGCACGTTTTTAAAATCGGCCGGCGTGAGTTTCGTTAGCTCCGATTTTGCAGCTTTTCTAGAAGCGAAAAAATTTGCCGTTCCGTTAAGATAGTCCCTTAAAATCGCAGTTGCCAAGGCAACGGCGGCGTTGTTAAATTTTATCATTTTGTGTCCTTAACTTAAATTTTAAGGATTATACAAAAAGCGGAGAGTAAAAACTTTGATTTATCTTAAGCTATAAATTTTGACGCCAAAGGTCGCGTCGATCTTCTCGGCATCCTTGCGCATTTTGATCGGAAAGTCAATTTTGACGATATTTTCGTAGTTTTGTAGCGCATCCATAAACTCGTAAAATTTAGTAGGAGTTTTCATAGAGCCCATTACCGTTAGCTCGTAGACCGAGATCTCGCCGTTTTTTGCGGCCTCTTTTGGTTCGCTTAGATTTATGTTCATAAAATACTTTGAGGCAAATTGAGTAAAATTCTCTACGTCAAATTTGTTTTCAAGAGCGTCTAATACGGCCTTATCGTTTTGCTTTATCTCGTTTAGGGCTTTTGATTTGGCGTCATAGAGCCTTTGCGTTTGTGCGCTTGCGGCGATTTGCATGCGGCTTTCGTATTTTGCCTGCTTGTACTCTTTGATACTCGGTACTAAAAAGCCAAATATCATCACAAGGCAAGCGACTATAAAAATGAGAATATAGATGAGTAATTTGGTAACGTCGATATTTTGTAGGCTTCTGTCTTTACTCATTTTTACCCTCTAAGCTGTCGGTTTTATTTGTGCTGATGAAATTTAGCCAGCCGTTATCTAACTGATAAAAAGAGGTATTTGACATGTTAAAAATCGACTTTAGCGGCGTGGCGAGTAACATATTGTAAATATCTCGGGTAGGCGTAGTGCCTTTTACGACGAGTGAGCTTTTATCCATCGAGATCTCGTGTAGCGTGATGCTTGAGGGGACAAGATCGAGCAGATTACGCAGGCTTTGTTTTAAGACGGCATTTGAGGCCGCTATCTCGTTTGCGCTATCTCTTCTTTGCTTTAAAAGCGCTGTGAGCTCGTCGGCTTGCTTGATTTGCTCTTGCGTCTGCTCTTGTTTTTGTTTTGAAATTTGCGTTTCGTTTCGTAGCGATTTGCTTTTAAACTCAACAAAGAAATTTGCCGCAGCAAAAAGCAATACTATCGTAGCGATAAAAAGCAACCAAATTTTGCTAAAAAGGTTAAAAATCGGTTTTCTCTGAGGTTTTATAAAGCTATAACTAGTCATTTTCCAACTCTTTTTTCATTAGCTCGGTCATCGTTTTTAGCGTATCGACGGGATAAACGGCAGTCTTTACTAAGAGTTCGTTTTCTAGATAGTGTAAAAACGTAGCGCTCGTCCTCTCCGTAGCGTCAAATATCACGACGTTTTCGATAAAATCGCCCTCATAAAGCGGATTTGAATAAAATTCTTTAAGCGCCAGCGATATATACCGGTACATACTCATATCGCGTCCAAATATCGACACGGATGCCGTTACGTCAGTGGATTCTGGCATATTTATATCGTAGTCTAGGTCGGCAAACTCCTCTTGGCTATCTCCGGTTTTTAACATATCGTCTAAATTTTCTAGACCGTCCATGTTGTTAAAGCTTTCGTCTACATTCGTGATAAAATCATCTATCTCGTCGCTGTTTTCTTTATCAAATTCGACGTTCTCGTCGCCGTCGTCCTCATCTAGCTTACAAACCGTGGCGTATTTTGCGCCGTTACCCGATGTAATGCAGATGGCGAAAATTTCCTTGCACGCATAAATAAAAAGCGTCTTTGCCGTAGATAATTTTTGTTTCTCGATCTCTTTTTGTATAAGTACTATGGGCGAATAAAGTACGTCTATGTCCGTATCGCCAAATTTACTCTCGGCGGCCTTAACGTCTGAAAGTTTTGCATAGATCAGCCAATTTTTAGCAGGATTTATGCAAGTTATCTCTTTTGTCTTTATGCCTAGTTTTTCAAGATTTTCGGCGTTTTTAGCTTCAAACGCTCCTTGCTCGAGCGCGTCGAAAAACAGCGAAATATAAACCCATTTATACTCTTTTTGTAGATTTTTTAGATACTCTTTTATTCTGTCTGAGATTTTGCCGGACTCTTCTAGGTCAAATTCATTTTTTATCGTTTTGATCGGAGTTGCGCCCTTGTATGCCTCGCCGTAAAATATGCATTTTTTAGACTGGATAACGGCGCTAAGATATAAAACGCTAAAAAAACGACGTATCAGCAAAGATTTCTCCTAAAAATTACGATGCGTTATAATACCCAAAAAGCCATAAAATAGAGTTAAAACAGCTCTTTTTGTAGGGTTAAAAATTTATCTTTTATTCGTTTTGCTTCTTCTTGCAGGTCTGAGTCCGTCAAATTTGACGGTTTAAGCTCTGCATAGTCGCTCACGGCGATGTCGCACATCATGCGAATTTTGTCTAAATTTACTTTGCTTACCTTGCCTGATTTGCTGATTTTTTGGATATTTTCTAGATAGCCGTTTGAATGGGCGATGTAGAGGGCGTATTTTTGCGAGATCTCGCTTTGCACCATCACTGTGTGAGCGAGTTTGTTGTAGATGTCTTTATGGTAGGCTGATTTTGAGAGCTTATAGGCGGTTTCGTAATCGCCCATTTCGTAGTAAAATTTGGCTCCAAGCGCGTTTTTGTAAGACGGACTAAGCGTAACAAATGAGACAAAAATAGCCGCCAAAAGCGCTCCGATAATTAAAATAACGGTCTTTGAGCTCATTTTTCCATCTCCTTTTTTATCTGCTCTCTTGCGGCTTCTAGCTCCATGCCTGTCAGGCTAAAAGGCGGCGAGAGAGTATAAGAAATCTCGCTAAACGGCTTTGGGATTATCATTTTATCCCAGCTTTTTAGCTGCCAAAATTTACTCGCTTCGTAGTTTAAAATTTGTATAGGCGCATTTTGCTTTTGCGCGATGACGACGGCTCCGTCGGCGACGCTGTGGTACGGACCGCGCGGGCCGTCCGGAGTGATGATGACGTCGGTGCCGCTTTTTAGCTCTCTAAAGCTTTGCGCGAGGGCCTTTACTGCGCCTTTTGAGCTACTGCCTCTGATCGCGCCGATACCGAAAAACGAAATCACGCGCGCGATGATCTCGCCGTCTTTGTGGTCGCTTATTATGACTTTGGCGCACCTTTGCGGATTTTGGCCGTTTTTCCACCAGTGCACGTAGGCAAAGCTCATCAGTGCAAGCCTGCCGTGCCAAAATAGCACGACACAGGGCTCGTTCGTCAAATTTGTCTTAGAAAAGCTTTTTTTGCAGGTTAAAAATATAATCCAAATAAAAAAATAAATAATGCGCGGGGCTAAATTTATAAAAACGCTTCGTTTAAATTTAGCCCACAAGCTCACCGTAAAGCACCATTCTCTTTGGATCGTTCACGCGCACTTTTAGCGTTTTGCCCAGCAGCTCTTCGCTGCCCGCGACTTGAACGAGGAAGTTGTTAAAGCTCCTGCCGGCGACGCCGCCGTTTGCGCGAAGCTCCTCGAAATATACTTCGAAAATTTTACCTTTTTGCGCCGCGACGATTTCGTCTAAAATCTCGTTGTGGCGGCTTTGTAGGCGGGTTAGACGAGCGCTTGCGACGGCCTCTGGGATTTGATTGGTAAATTCCGCCGCCTTAGTCATCGGGCGAGGCGAATACTTAAAGCTAAAAATTTGCTCGAATCGTACCTTTTCTAGCACGTCCATCGTGTCCTCAAACTCCTCGTCCGTTTCACCTGGAAACGCCACGATGATGTCGGTCGAAATGCTAACCTCAGGGCACATCGCGCGCAGTCTAGCTGCTCGGTCTAAAAACCACTCTTTGGTGTAGCCGCGCTTCATTTCGCGTAGGACTTTGGTGTTTCCACTTTGAAGCGGCATGTGCATGGATTTGCAAATTTTGGGATTTTGACTAAAGATTTCTAAAAATTTATCGTCCATATGGAGCGGATGCGGGCTGGTAAATCGTATGCGCTCTACGCCCTCTATCTCGCTGATTTTTACGAGCAGGTCGCTAAAGTCTATCTTCTCGTGCGCGCCTGAAAATCTCTTGCCGTAGTTGTTTACGTTTTGCCCGAGCAAGAAAATTTCCTTCGCTCCGCCCTCGGCGGCTTTTTTTACTTCGCGCAGGATCAAATTTGTAGGGATCGAGATCTCGTCGCCTCTGGTGTGCGGAACGATGCAGTAGGTGCATTTTTTATCGCAGCCGATCGAGATATTTATGTGGCTTTTATACGGCGAGCCGCGAAATTCGCCGAATGCATACTCGCTCTCGTCGTGATTTATGTCGGTGCTGATAAATTTAGGCGTCTTAACGGCAGCTGAAATTTTACTGACGTTTCGTGCACCGAGCACGAAATCCACGTAAGGTGCACGTTTAAAAATTTCGCTTCCCAGATGGCTTGCCGTGCAACCGCAAACGCCTATTTTAGCGCCCGCTTTTTTTACTTTTTCAAAGCCGCCGACCTCGCTAAAAAGCTTATGCACGGGCTTTTCGCGCACCGAGCAGGTATTGATGAGGATGAGGTCGGCCTCGGAGATGTCCTGAGTGAGCTCGTAGTCCTCTTTTTGTTTGAGCTCGGCGATTATGTGCTCGCTATCGCGGACGTTCATCGCGCAGCCTAAAGTCTGGATAAAGAGCTTTTTTTGCGCTGCGCTCAAAGGATGTGCACCTCGTACATGTAGTCGTTTTCGTCGAGACCGTATTTTACAGTGCGGTGATAGACGCTAAGGCCTTTTTCCTCGAAAAATTCAACCAAAGCGATGAGTTGTTTGTGGCTGTTTTCTCTGTCGAAATAGAAAATTTGTTGCGGATCTTTTGCAAATGCCGCTTCGATTTTTTCAAGAGAGATCGTTTTTGGTTTGGCGTCAAGTTGCGTTCTAGCGAGTTTTAGCTCCATTTTTAATCCTTTGAAATCTTTAATTTAATCTGTGAATATAGCAAAAACATCTTAAAAAACGCATTAAACTTCTTAAAAGTATAAAGCCTGTATAATGCTCCTCTAACTCAAAAATTCCCCAAAAAAATAAATATCAATAAAAAACAACAGAAAAGTAATGGCAGCATTAGGAAAAATCAGAAGTAGAGGGCTGATACTGATTTGCATTATCGGTTTCGGTCTCTTCGCGTTCATCGCTGAGGAGTTGTTCCG
>JBHRQF010000063.1:0-7293 GCA_042645325.1 Campylobacter sp.
ATATAATCTTGCTCTTCAAAGAAAGCTAAAATTGGATATTTTTTATCCTTATTTATTAGTAATACCGTTTTTGCAGTACTTATAAAACACATCTAAGAAATTTAAAGCGCGAAAAATACTAAATTGCCGCACTAATTTGCTCCAAATTTAAATTGATCTTTCCTAAAAAGAGATAAAAAACCGCCGCTTCTACCGCACTATACGAAGCCTACACGCCGATAATATTTCCTTTTCGGATACCGCTCGGAATCCTAAAATGTAGTCAAATTTAACTAAGCGGGGTATAATGCTAATGAAATAGCGGCTTCAAGGAGGCGAAATGGGTTTAAATTTGAGCAAATTTTACGCGTTTTTTGCCTTTTTTATCCTGATTTTTGTAGGCTGCGCGGATGAGAAGGAGAGTGCGTTTTTTAACGGCTACGTCGAGGGCGATTATATTTACGTGGCGCCTAGCGTTAGCGGACGGATCGTAAATTTGAGCGTCAAAGAGGGCGCCGCCGTTAAAGAGGGCGAGCCGCTTTTTGTGCTTGATAGCGCCGAAGCGTTAGCGAATTTAGACGCCGCAAAGGCTAACGTAGACGCGCTAGAGGCCGAGCTAGCCGACCTTAGCACGGGCAAGCGCCCCGAGGAGATCGAGCGCGTAGACGCCGAGCTAAAACAAGCAAAGGCCGCGCTTTGGATCGCGGAGGCCAACTACGATCGCGCGAAGTCGCTGCTGGCTAAAAACGCCGTTTCGCAAAAAGATTTCGACGCCACAAAAGCGGAATTTGACCGCGCAAACGCCATAGTTAGCGAGCTAAACGCCGCGCTAAAGATCGCAAATTTGCCCGCTAGAAGCGAGCAAATAACAAGCCTAAAAGCAAAAATACAAGCAGCCAAAGCTAACGAGCGCGCCGCGCAGTGGAGACTAGAGCAAACCGCCGTCCTAGCGCCAAAATCCGGACTCGTCGAAGATATATTTTATAAAACGGGCGAGTTTGTCCAGGGCTCGCAGCCCGTGCTATCTCTGCTGCCGCCGGGCGAGGTCAAGATCAGATTTTTCGTGCCCGCAGGCTTGCTGCCTAGCCTGCGCGAGGGGCAAAAAGCGCGCATTAGCTGCGAAGGATGCGCGGATTTTACCGCTCGCATCGTAAAAATCGCGTCCGCTCCCGAGTACGCCCCGCCCGTCATCTACAACCAAACCTCGCAAAGCACACTCGTCTATCTAGTCGAAGCCGTACCCGAAAACAACGCAACCGCCTTACATCCGTCGCTACCGATAAAAGCGAGGCTAGAGCCGTGAACGCGCAAAATATCTCCGCTCAAATTCGGCGTTTAAATTTAGATGAAATTTCGCTCGGGCAAAATTTAAACACACGCGGCGGTAAAATTTACGGTGCAGACAAAGCCCCGTCGCAGGCTGAAAGAAAATCAAATTTGAGCGGATCAAATTTAGCAAACGAGATCAAGGTAAAATTTAGCAGCTCAAATTTGACAAACGCGTCAAATTTAACCGCAAGCCAAAGCTCAAATTTGACTCCAAATTTGAGTCCTAAACCGCAGAGCGGCGACTACGCCATCGACGTTAGAGGCCTCACTAAAAAATTCGGCAAAAAGATCATCACGGACGGCGTCGACATCAGGGTCAAAAAGGGCAGCGTGTGCGGGTTTTTAGGGCCAAACGGCAGCGGCAAGACGACTACCATACGTATGCTTTGCGGCCTTTTAAAACCAGACGGCGGTAGCGGCAGCTGTCTGGGGTACGACTTTCGCAGCCAAAGCGAAGCCATACGGCTAAAAACGGGCTATATGACGCAGAAATTCGGCTGGTACGACGACCTTAGCGTGAGGGAAAATTTGGAATTTATCGCTAGGCTTTTTGCGGTCAAAAACCAAAAAGCCGCCGTAAATCAAATCCTGGACCGCCTAGATCTTGCCCCGCGTCAAAACCATCTATCGGGCAGTTTATCTGGCGGCTGGAAGCAGCGGCTAGCGCTTGCGATGTGCCTCGTGCACAGCCCGGAGCTGCTTTTGCTCGACGAGCCCACGGCTGGCGTAGATCCAAAGGCTAGGCGCGAGTTTTGGGATATCATCCACGAGCTAGCCCAGGACGGCATCACCGTGCTAGTCTCCACGCACTACATGGACGAGGCCGAGCGCTGCCGCGAGCTCATATACATCGCCTACGGCAAGATCCTAGCCCGCGGCACGCAGTCAGACATCATCGCTAGTTACGATCTAAACGTCTGGGAGCTTAGCGGAGATAGAGTGGGCGAAGTAGCGTCGTTGCTGGCATCAAACTCCGCTCTTAGCGTTTCTGCGTTCGGTAACGGCTATCACGTAACCGCAAAAGACGCGACCGCGCTGCAAGAGGCGGTTAAGAGCCTTGCGATACCACAAGGCGAGCTAAGCCTAAACCCGATCAAAGCGAGCCTGGAGGATGTTTTCATCCATCTGCTAGAGCTTCATAAAGACGAGCGGTTTTAGGAGCGGCGATGAAATTTATCTCACTTTCTCGAACCGCGGCGATGATTGTAAAAGAGTTTCGTCAAATTTTAAGAGACCGCGCGACGCTAGCGATGATCATCGCGATGCCGCTGATGCTGATGCTGCTTTTTGGCTACGCGATAAACAACAACCCGCGCCACCTGCCCTCAGCCGTAGTGATCGCTGATAGCGGCGGCAAGCTCACCCGCTCGCTAGTTAGCGCGATGAAAAACACGGAGTTTTTCGACGTCAAACACGTCGGTGCGGACGCAGACAGAGCCGAAGCCATGATGCAAAGCGGCGAGGCGCAGTTTATTATCTATTTTCCGCCGAATTTAGAACGCGACCTCATGCGAGGCCAAACGCCTAAAATTTTAATCGCCACCGACGCCACCGACCCTTCGGCAAACTCGGGCGCCGCGGCCGCGCTGCAAATAGCATTTGAGCAAGCTCTAACTAGAGACAAGCCCGGCTACGCCAAGCCTAGGGCGGAATTTGAACTACGCGCGCACTCTCGCTATAACCCGGAGCTACTCACGCGCTACCAGATCATCCCGGGGCTCATGGGTATCTTGCTCACGCTAACGACGATCCTGCTAACAAGCATCTCGGTAACGAGGGAATTTGAGCGCGGCACGATGGAAAATCTCCTCGCCGCTCCTCTGCGCCCGGCCGAGGTGATGATAGGCAAAATTTTACCCTACCTGCTCATAGCCTATCTGCAAGTAGGCGCGCTTTTGCTGATAGCTAGGTTGCTTTTCGGGCTACCCGCTATCGGCGACTGGGTAGCGCTTTTTACGGCTTGCACCTTGCTAATGCTTGCAAATTTGGGCGTGGGTTTTACTTTTAGCACGCTAGCTCGCAGCCAGCTGCAGGCGATGCAGATGACTTATTTTTTCTTTTTACCTTCGATGCTGCTATCGGGGTTTATGTTTCCTTTTTACGGGATGCCCGCGTGGGCGCGGTTTATCGGCGAGTGCTTTCCGCTGACGCATTTTTTGCGTATCATTAGAGGCGTGTGGCTAAAAAGCGCCCAGCTTAGCGATTTTTACTACGACCTAGCCGCGATTTTGGCGTTTTTATGCGTTAGCACGGCCATATCGCTCGCTAGGTATAAAAGGACGCTGGATTAGCCTACTCAGGATCATCGCTAAACTCGTTATCTCTGAAAATTTTATAAAAATCGATAAACCAAAACGCGAAGGCTACGGCGATAAGAGTTGCCGGTAGATGGATGTAAAATCCGCTCCAAACGTAAGCCAAAAAGCCCCTGCAAATGCCGGCGGCGATAACTAACGCAAAGGCGATCTTGCTAAGGCGTAAAAACTCAAGCTCCTGCCCGCTGTGGCGCAGGCCTGCGATGTTAAAGATAAGCATAATGCTAAAAATAATGCCATTTAAAGCAATGACGTGCAGCATATTTGTCTCTAGCCCCAGCCCCAAAATCCCGCTCGCGCCGTAAAGGATATAGCCCGCGGCCAGCAAAAGCTGCATCAGGTAGTAGTAAATCACGAAGCTATGACGCAAAAGCTCCTTGTAGTGCCACTCTTTTAGCTTGGCTAAAATTGCGCTACCGCAGGCTATCGCGGCAAAATTTACCGCCTTACTGTCCTCAAAAAACAAGCTAACTAACAAAAACGCGCAAACGCTAACGATCGCGATATTTTTATAAACGAAATTTGGCACAAAGGCCGCGTCTTGCATACCGGACTCGCGGTTTAGCGCCTCTTTGCCAAGCACCACGCTAACGCGAAAAGATATAAGCAAAATCGCGATTACGTGCAGGTGAATTTGTAAATTTAAAAATCTCTCCTCGCCGCTAAGCAAATAGTAAATCTCAAATCCCAAAATGCCGAGTAAAAATGACAAAACGCCCAGCTGATCGTCGTTTCTATCAAGCCAGATCATATAAACGCAAAGCCCGGCCAGATACGCCCAAAAAAGCGCCATAAAAAAATGCGCCGCAAACAGGCTAAAAAACGCGCTAACAAAACTCGCCGCAAAAAACGAAAACATAACATAGGCGTGCTTTTTTAGCCCTCCGCCAAAATTCGTCCAATCAGTTAGCCCCGTTAGCAAAAATCCCGCGTACGCAAGCGCTGCAACCAGGTGTAAAAAGATAAATTTATGCCAGCTAACAAAATCTACGGGCGTAAAAAATATCGCCCCGCCTAGCACCGCGCAAACCGCGCTCGTAAGGAAAAAAATTCTCATCGGATGGGTAAAAAAGTCGTTAATCATAATAAATTTTTCCTTTAAAATTTTCATCTATCACGCCGCTAGCGTAGGCAAAATCTCGCTGCGAAAAGGCGCGGTCAAGCTCCAGCTCGCGCTCGATCACCGCGCCCTTGCTCGCTAAAAAGCAAATTTTACTAGACATCCTCGCCGCCTCCATCCTATCGTGAGTCACTAGCACTACGCTCATACCCTCCTCCACGCGGCGCGTGACGATGTCGATTAAAATTTCCTTCATATCATAATCAAGCCCCGAAAACGGCTCGTCCATCAGCAACAAATCAGGCTTTGTCACGATCGCCCGCACGAAGGCTACCCTTTGGCGCATGCCGCCGCTTAGCTCGTCAGGGTACTTTAGCGCGTCTTTTTCCGTTAGTCCTAGTCTAGCAAAGAGCTCTATCACGGTCTTTTCGTCAGGCTCATCCATCACGAGCAGCACGTTTTCGAGCGCATTTTTCCACTCCAGCAGGCGATTTTCCTGAAAGAGATAGGTCGTTTTGTTAAATTTATTGATTATTTTACCTTTGCGCGGGTCTATGAGGCCCGAGATCAGGCGCAGGATCGTGGTTTTACCGCAGCCGCTCGCGCCAAATAGCGTCACTACTTCGCCCGCGCCGACCTTTAAGCTAAAATCGCGCACGACCTTGTCGCGTAAAATTTCGTATTCTAAATTTTGAAGTTCCAGCATAGCAAACTACCTTTTCCACGGCATTAGAGTGATCTTTAGCGGCTCGATAACCAGATACTCAAAAAGCATAATGATAGCGATAGTAAGCACGACGTAGGCCATCACTTCGGTGGTGTCTAGCATCACTCTAGCGCTTGCGATCTTAGCGCCCATACCGTCGTTTGCGCCTAGTAGCTCGCCCATGATGACGATCTTTACGCCCATGCCTACGGCAACGCTTAGAGAGCTGATGATGTGGCTGGTTAGGTGCGGAACGTATAGGTGGCGAATCTTTTTGCAAATGCCTAGTTTATAGGCGTCAAACATCTCCTTTAGCTCCTCGCTAACGCTCATCATGCCGACCATCGAGCTAGCAAAGGTTAGCGGCAAAACCGTGATAATGATCGTAAAGATAGTGCTAGCGTTTCCAAACCCGAACCAAAATATAGCTAAAACGATCCAAATAATAGGCGGCATAGAAAGCAACGTCGTGATCACGGGCTTTAAAAACGCGGCAAAGCTTCTATACGCTCCAGCAACCAGTCCTAGCGTGATACCGATGGCACAGGCCGTACCGACTCCAACCAGCGAGCGCACGAGAGTGATGTTTATCTCGCTGTTTTTATAATCCGCCAAAAGCTCGTAAGCCCGAACGAAAACCGCCTCGGGCGCGGGGAGTAAAAACTCCCCTCCAAGCTCGCTACCGATCTGCCAAAGCGCGATGATAAGCGCTATCGTGGCAAGTCCGCTAAAGCCGCCCCAAAGGTAGTCCGCGACCTTTAAAAACGCGCCGCGGTCTTTTTTGACGTTATCTATAAGTATCATAAAAATAGGCTCTTATCAGGCATTTTGCCGCCCAGAAGCTTTGGATTAAACTCGAAAATTTGCTCAAAAAACGCCATCACGTCGTCTTGCAACTCATGCGCTTTTGTTACGGTCAAATTTGCCTTATCAAAAGCCCCGGCTAGCGCTGGCTCTGGCGCAGGCAGATACTCGGCGCCGATTTTAGCCGCGCTTTGTTTGTTTTCCAGGATCCATTTTAGCGCGCTTGTTAGATCGGCGTGCAGCATTTCAAAAAGCGCGCGATTTGCCTCGTAGTAGTCCACGTTTACGATGATGCCCGCCATCGGGATGTATGGTTTGGCACCAAAGCTCTCACCCCAAGTTTTAGGAAAATCAAGCCCGTAATGCACGGCTACGCCCGCTTTTTTACCGCGTAAAATCGTCGCTTCGCTAAGAGGCTGCGGCACGATAAGTACGTCGTAGTCTTTTTGGATAAACAGCCCCACCGCTTCAGGCGGCGTCTGAGTGTACGTGATATCAAGCTTGCTCGCGTCTATGCCGCGTTTCTTGCAAAGCGCGCGTAGCACGAGATCGGGCATATCGTTTTTAAACGGCATTATGATTTTTTTGCCGACAAAGTCCTCTAGCGTCTTGATGTTTTCATCCTTTATCATCGCGTTCATGACGCCTAGCGTGAGCAAATTTAACATCGCGAAATTTAACCCCTGGTTTCGCAGGTTTGCAGCGACGTTTGAGGGCGACATAGTGACCTTGATATCGCCGCTAGCCACGCCCGCGCGCAGGACGTCCGGAGTGTTCCAGATGCGCAGCTTCACGTCGTGCGTTTTAGCTAGCTCGCCTTGCATGCTTGCCACGGCCATTATCACGCTAGGGATCGCAGGCGCGCCCCACATCGTAAAGTTTTCCTTCGCAAAAAGGCTAGGAGCCATCGTAGTCGCGCCCAGCGCCGCGCCGAGTCCTAAAAATCCTCGTCTGTTCATAACTTTCTCCTTGTATTAAGATTTTTAAATTTTATTTCGTTTCGCTTTTGTTCGAGGTTAAATTTGAGTTCAAATTTGCCGCGCCGCCCGTCAATTTTTACGCGCCACGAAAATGCTAAATTTGCTCGAGGCAAATTTGAC
>JBHRQF010000064.1:0-7290 GCA_042645325.1 Campylobacter sp.
ATTTTAAGCAGCTCGCCGTCGCTTGGGCGCCGCGAAAAAAACGGCTCTTTAACGCAGGCTTCAAAGCTTTTTGGTAGTCCTAAATCGTAAAAATTTTTAACGCCGAAGTAGCCGTTTAAAAGATACAAAAACTCGCGCTCGTCTTTTTTGCCGTTTTGTTTGGGCAGAAATTTGACCGCGCTTTTGAGTTTTTCGGCAAATTTTTTCGCCTCGGCGCGTCTCAAATTTAATCCGAAAATTTTACCCAGAAGACCTAGTTTATAAAGATACCAAAAGCCGACCTCTTGAAATTTGGCGCCAAAAAGCTTCATCAGCTCGCCGTTTATACGCTCGCTGCTAAGATCTCTGATACTTAGGCGCTTCATCAGCCCCAAACTCGCGCGCGCGATACGAAAATTTAGCCGTGCGCTAAACTGAACCGCCCGTAGCACCCGCAGGCTATCTTCGGCGAATTTTTCATCGTCGATATGGCGCAAGATACCGCGCCTTAGGTCGCGCTCTCCGCCGTAAAAGTCCAAAAACGATCCGTCAAAGATATTTATCATCATCGCATTTACGGTAAAGTCTCGGCGCAAAGACGCCGCGCGCTCGTCATCGGAGTATGCGACCTCAAATGCCTTGTGCCCCTCGCCCGTTTTGTTTTCGGTTCGCGGTAAAGAAAGGTCGAAATTTTTAAATTTATAAACGAAGTAATTTTTGCCCACGCCGCAAGCGCTGATTTGCGCCATCAGCGCGTCAAATTTAGCCGGGTCGACACCGTAAATTTCAACGTCAAAGTCGGAGATTTTTTTACCCAGCATCGCGTCGCGAACGCAGCCGCCGACGATATACGCGCGCTTGGTGTAGGGTGCTAGAAAATCTCGCAGCCATTTTAGATTTTTATTTTTGCAAATTTTCGAGCCGATTTTCGACATTTGCCAGCACGAATTCTAAAAATTTAAGCGTGAGCGAGAGCCTGTCTTTTAGGTTTTCCTCGCCGGTCGCGTTTAGCCCCTCAAAAAGCACCAAAACGCGCTCTTTTAAGTTTTTTAGAAATATCTCCTCACCTGTAAAATTCGCAACCTCGACCTCAAAGGCCTTTTGCGGGGTGACGGTAGCGGCGATCTCCTCTACGCCGTCAAATTTAGGAGCGACGTTTTGCGAGTTTGTCGCGCTTTCTAAAACGGCTTCAAACTCGCTAGCCTCGTCTACGCTTATCTCGCCGACTAAATTTGCAAGTCCCGCGGCGTTAGTCAAATTTACATCGCCGCTTGACGCCGGAACGCCCGTCAAATTTGCCGCGCTTTCAGCATCACTAGCACCCAAGTTTTCCTGCGCGGCGCTCATTTGCTTTAGCTCCATCGCCACCTCGTCTATCGCCATTTTCGCTATTTCTTCTAGTTTCATAGTTTTATCAGCCACCTTTTAAATTCGGTTATTTCTTCGTCGGTTTTCATTTTGACGAAAAAGTCTTTCATCTGCTCGTTTACGCCCGTTTTTTTCCTGCTAAGGCCGCTTAGACGCCTTATCGCGGCGATCGCAGCGGCGTTTGTCGGCTCGCGCTTTAGGATGTTTTTATAAACTATCAGCGCATCGTCTTTTAGCCCCTGAGCCTCGTAGATTAGGGCTTCTGTGATAGTATTTTTCATTTTTTTATTAGCGAGGCGATGATGCCGCCCATCTCGCTCGTAGAGCAAATCTCTTTAGCGCCAAACTCCGCTATATCCTTCGTCCTATATCCTTGCGCAAGAGCCGCTTTTACTGCGTTTTCGATCGCTTTTGCTGCCTCGTTTTCGCCGAATGAATACCTAAGCATCATCGCAGCGCTTAGTATCGTATCGACCGGGTTTGCTATGCCCTGCCCCGCGATATCGGGCGCGCTGCCGTGGATAGGCTCGTAGATACCTACCTTGCCCCCGATGCTGGCGCTTGGCAGGAGCCCTATCGAGCCGCACACCATGCTAGCTTCGTCGCTTAGGATATCGCCGAAGAGATTTTCCGTCAAAATCACGTCAAATTTACTAGGCGCACGCACTAGCTGCATAGCAGCATTATCGACGTACATAAACTCCAAATTTACCTCCGGATAGTCCTTTGCGACCTCGCTCGTGACCTCGCGCCAGAGCTGACTAGTCTCTAGCACGTTTGCCTTATCGACCATGCAGACGCGTTTTTTGCGCTTCATCGCGGTTTCAAATCCGACCTTTGCGATGCGCTCGATCTCCTCGCTCGTGTAGGTCATAGTGTTGTAGGCGCTGTTTTCTTTTTTCTCGCGCGGCTGACCGAAATATATCCCGCCGGTTAGCTCGCGAACCACGATAAAATCGACGCCCTGAAGGACTGACGGCTTTAGCGTGCTAGCGTCCACCAGTTCGTCAAATATCATCGCAGGGCGCAAATTCGCATACGCACCAAGCTCTTTTCGTAGCTTCAAAAGCCCGCTTTCAGGGCGTAGATGGCGCGGCAAGCCGTCCCATTTAGGCCCGCCTATGGCCCCGAAAAGCACCGCGTCCGAGTTTAGCGCGCCGCTTAGCGTCTCGCTAGGCAAAGGCTCCCCAAATACGTCGATCGCAGCGCCGCCCATCAGGTAGTAGTTATAGCTAAGCTCGAAACCAAACTCCGCGCTAACCGCGTCCAGCGCCTTTATCGCCTCATCGACTATCTCAGGGCCGATACCGTCGCCTTTTATCACCGCTATGTTATAAATTTTAGCCATTTTATATCCTTGTTTTCGCGTATTCTATGAGTCCGCCGCTTTTTAAAAGCTCTTGCATAAACGGTGGTATCGGGCTAAATTTATACTCTTTGCCGCTCGTTAAATTTACGACCGCGCCGTTATCCACATCGATTTTTAGCTCGTCGCCTGCATTTATCTCGTCTGTTTCTTTGATTTCAAGTATCAAAAGCCCTGTGTTAAAGCTGTTTCTATAAAAAATCCTAGCAAAACTTTTAGCTATCACCGCGCCGATGCCTGCGGCCTTAAGCGCCAAAGGAGCGTGCTCGCGCGAGCTGCCGCAGCCGAAATTTTCGCCAGCTGCAATGACGTCGCCGACGGAGATTTTTTTGCTAAATTCAGGATCGGCGTCCTCCATGATGTGAGTGGCCAAGATTTTCTCGTCGGAGGTGTTGAGATAGCGCGCGGCTATGATGATGTCGGTGTCGATATTGTCGCCGAATTTCCAGACTTTTGCTTGTTTCATGATTCGCCTTAAGATTAAATTTGGGCGATTTTATCCAAAAGAAGTTAAATAAACAATCAAAGCGCACAGGGTAGCGGTTAGAACGTCTAAATTTAAGATTAAATTTCAGCGCTTCTGCTTGCGAGTCAAATTTTAAATTTTATATAAAAACAAGCTTGCCGAGCAGGAAATTTAACAAACCGAGCAAATTTGAGCGGCTATAAAAGCGGAGTTGTTAGAGCGGTGCGGGATCGTGGTTAAATTTGATTTAGAGGTTGGACGAGCTATCACCGTGCTTGCGAGCCGCTTGCTGTGATACTCGTCCGTAGATTTTTATTTTTACGTTTTTGTTTTCGGTTAAAATAAAACCACCGCTGCCGTTAGACAACCCCAAAGCACGGCTCCGATAGCCATAGTTACGTGAGTTACTGCAGAATCTTTCATCTTTTTCTCCTTTATTTTTTGGAGAATTATAATGGCCTTTTGTGTCCTCAATGTGTCCTTTGTATGACTTTTTAAAATTTCGCTTGAAATTTACGCTTATTTCGTCAAATTTACGGCAAATTCGGTTTCGTCATTCGCATCAAATTTAAAATTCCGTCAAATTTCGCGCCCGCAAGTAAAATTTTCCGCGCGATCAACCTTCCCCCCCCTGCTAGCTGCATTCGCCCGCCACAGGAGCGCAAATTTAATCAAATTTAGCTGCGGTTTTCTCAAATTTTACGCGCGTTTGGGATCATTACGCTCACGGTCGTACCGCGTCCAGGCTCGCTTTCGTAGCTTATCTCACCGCCTAAAAGATGAACGATACGCCGCACGATAGATAGCCCCAGGCCGCTGCCTTTGCCCTTGTGCGACTCCTCGCATTGATAAAATTTATCGTAGATTTTTTCTAGCTTTTTAGCCTCTATGCCCGCTCCCTCGTCGCTAATGCGCACGACAAGCCGCCCGCCCTCTTCGCGGCAGCTCACGCCGATATCGGCGGCTGAGTATTTCAGCGCGTTATCCATCAAATTTACCCAAATTTGCGCTAGCATCGAGGCGTTGCTGCGTACGCTTACGGCGGCTAGATCTAGATCAAACTCCCGCCCGTCGTACTTTTGCATCAGCATCGCCGCGGCCTTTCGTAGCTGCTCGTCTACTCGCACGTTTTCGTCCAAATTTACGCCCGCTTGGCTGTCTAGGCGCGATAGTAGCAGCATATCCTCGCACAGCCTGCTTAGCGCGCCCGCCTGCTCTTTTATGAGGTCTAGATACTCGTTTCTGCGCGCTTTGTTCGTCTCGTCCTGTGCGATCTCGCAGTAGCCGCTGATGACGCTTAGAGGCGTTTTTAGCTCGTGCGAGACGTTTGAAATGAAGTCCTTTTGCATGTAGTCCATCTTTTCTAGCGCCGCCGCGGTCAAATTTATATTTGCCGCCAGCTCGTCCAGCTCGTGCAGGTATTCGCTATCCGCGCCGCGTTTGCAGTTTTTACGCGCGACCCTAACGGCAAAGTCGCCTCTAGCGATCTTGCCGGCCGCTTGCCTAAAGTTCTCGACGTATCTTAAAAAATACGCCGTTACGGCATAAAATATCGCTCCGCCCGCGCCCATCACGATCGCGCAAAAGCTGATAATGCCCCAAAACATCCCAAGCTTCATCTCAAATATCCGCTCGTAAGCCAGTATCGCCGCCGACGACGCGACGCAAAGTACGCAAAAGACGAAGATAAACATCGCCGCGGTGTAGGTTTTTAGGCTGATTAGGTATTTTTTCTTATTTTGCGTAGTATTCATATTTTATTTCCGTTTTTTTATATAGACCGATCTCTTTTATGTCGCCGTTTTCGTAGTATTTGTCCGCGGGCTTAAATTTGACCGAGGTTTTACGCGTCAAATTTCCCCGCTCGTCCCTGCTTATGTCTTTAAACTGCAAGATTTGCCAGATTTTTGCCTCGGAGCCGAAGTAATTTACCGACGTATACTCCATCTCGTCGCCGTTTGCGGCGTAGTAATAAACCCATTTTGAGTTCGGGGCTTGCGTGATTTTTTCGTATTCGCCGTTTGGCTTGCGCTCGAAGCTTATCTCTATGCCGTGCCGCGGCTCCATATTATTTTCTATCCGCGTTAAAACACCCTTTTCGTCGTAGACGTAGCTATCGTCCATCACTAGCGTCCCGCCGGAATACACCGCCCTAGCGATCATTTTGCCGTCCTTGCCGTAAGTGGTTTTCTCCGTGTGCGGGTAAAATCTATCCTCCACATGCTGTTCTTTGGCCGTCGCGACTAAATTTTCGCCGTCAAATTCGTATTCGTAGAGGTAAACGGCGCTATCTTGGTATTTTTTGCGGATTAGCCCGTCTTTGCCGTATTCAAACAAAACCGAGCTGTTTGGTACGCCGTTTATGTGTTCGGTTTCTTGCACTATATAGCCGTTTTCGTTAAACTCCGTTCGCTTTACGCGCGTATTTTCTAGCGCGCCCGAGCCGTCTATGGAGTATTCGTACTCCGTAGCCGTCATGCTTTTGACCTCGCCTTTTAGATCCTTTTTGCTCCAGTCGCTTTCGGGTAAAACGGCCGAGTTTAGATAGCAAACCGCCGATGCCGCGGCTAAAATAGCTTTTAAAATTTTCACTTTGTCTCCCCGCCCTCACTCGTAAATTTCGCCCTTATAGCCGATGCCCCGCACCGTAGCTATCTCAAAGTCCGTGCAGTTTTCTAGCTTGCGGCGTAGCTTTTTTACATGCGTATCGACCGCACGCTCATCGCTATCCGTGTCGTAGCCCCAGATTTCTTGCATGATTTCTAGTCGAGTGAAAATTTTGCCTGGGTTTGAGAGCAGTAAAAATAGCAAATAAAACTCTTTTGGCGCGAGTTCCACGGCCTCGTCGTTTATTTTTAGGCTAAGAGCCGTATAGTCGAGCTCTGAGTTTTTAAACCTCAGCCGCTTGCCGCTAGCGATCTTGGCTCGGCGTAAAAGCGCGTTTATGCGTAAAATCAGCTCTTTTAAATTTACGGGCTTACTCATATAGTCGTCCGCCCCCGTGACAAAGCCCTTCTCCATGCCCTCCATGCCGCTTTTTGCCGTTATCATCAGCACCGGTAGCGACTCGTCTAGCAGCTTGATTTGCTTGGTTAGCTCGTATCCGCTAAGTCCGGGCATCATGATATCGGTGACGACAAGATCGGCGCGCTCGCTCTCCAGCAGCTGCAAAGCCTGCTCTCCGTCAAAAGCCGCAAGCGGCGAAAAGCCCTCCTGTGCTAGCTTTAGGCAGATGATTTTATTTAAATTTTCGTCATCCTCGGCGACTAAAATTTTAAACATTTATTTTCCTTAAATTTGCCCCGAATTTAACGGGCAAGGCGATAAATTTTGTCCTATTTTATCAAATTTAACGAGATATCTGCGGGTAAATTTAGCGAAGCATCATCAAAACGCCGATGACGCAGATGATGGCGGCGGTAAAAATCTCCAAAAGATGCAGGTGGGTTTGCAAAAATTTCTTTAGTATCGCGCCGCCAAGAGCATAGATGCTTAGCGAGCAAAACTCGATAAAAACGAGAGTAACTGTGATAGAGAGTATGCGAGGCAGGCTAAAAGGATCGTTCGCGTCCAAAAAAGTCGGTAACAAAGCAGAAAGAAAAATCCACGCCTTAGGATTTGAGATGCAGACCACGGCGCCGTTTAAAAACATCTGCTTTTTGCTTGGTAGCTGCGAAACCTTCGTGATACTAAGCTGCCCCTTGCTAAAAAACAGCATAGCGCCCAGATACAGCAGATAAAGCCCCGCTATGACGTTTAAAACCTTAAATGCGAAACTATAATGCGCCAAAACGGCGCCCACTCCTAGCATACAGCAAATACCCACGAAGGCCAGAGAGGCGAGCTGCCCCGACATCATCGGTAGCGCGCGCACGTAGCCTAGGCTCATGCCGATACTCATCGCGTAGGTCATGTTGATACCGGGCATCAGGCTAATCGGGAAAAACGTAACGGCAAAAAGTAGGTAGTTAATAAAGCGCCTTAAATTTTAAAGAAATAGTAAATCAAATTTTATAAATTTAAGATAAAAAACGGCGGCCAAACGGCGGAAATTTAGCAAAATTTGCTTAAGGCGTCGTTTGCGTTTTTGGGTTGCGGCGCGAAATTTGCT
>JBHRQF010000065.1:0-7246 GCA_042645325.1 Campylobacter sp.
TACTTATGTATATATAAAATTTGTGATTTAATATCTAAATTTCAAGGATAGAATCATGGCAAAAAGTAACGTTTCAAGACGCGACATGCTCAAAATGAGCTTAGCCGGCGCCGGTGCGCTTGCGCTAGGAGCGGTAAATGCAGAAGCCGCAGTAAGCGCAAAAGACGTAAAATTTGACGAGGAGTGGGACGTCGTCATCATCGGCAGCGGCTTTGCCGGTCTTGCGGCGGGTATCAAAGCGAGCGAACACGGAAACAAAGTACTAATTCTAGAAAAAATGGGTCGCGTGGGCGGCAACAGCGTCGTAAACGGCGGGATTTTTGCCGTACCGGGTAGCGAACTACAAAAGAAAAACGGCGTTAAAGACTCAAAAGAAATTTTCATCGCCGACTGCGTCAAGGCGGGACTTGGACTAAATCACGTCGAGCTGCTTGAGGTGCTAGCCGACCGCGCCGTCGATACGTTTAACTTCACCGTAAAACACGGCGCAAAATACCTAGATAAGCTCATCCTAGAAGGCGGTCATAGCGTGCCTAGAACGTACTACACCGAGAACACCAGCGGCTCGGGCATCGTGCAGCCTCTCGTAGAATCCTTTAAAAAATCAGACGGCTGCGAGCTTCGTACTCGTACGAAATTTGACGACTTCGTAACCGACGAGAGCGGTCGCGTAGTAGGCGTAACCGTGAGAGAAAACTATAAATTCGACAAAGATCTCTTTAGCGACGACCGAGAAAACAAAGGCGGCGACAAGAAAATCATCAAAGCTAAAAAAGGCGTCATACTCGCAAGCGGCGGCTTTTGTAGCGATAAATTCTTTAGAAAACTCCAAGACCCTCGCGCCGTGCCAGAGTTTGATACTACAAACCACCCTGGAGCTACTGCAGGCGCGCTCATCTCAGCCTTTAAGGTAGGCGCGCTACCGGTGCAAGTCGGCTGGATCCAGTATATCCCGTACAAATGCCCAGACGAAAAAGGCAACGGCATCACGAGCAAATTTGCAGCCCAAGCGAGCTTCCGCTATGGATTTTCTGTCGATCCAAAAACCGGCAAACGCTATATGAACGAGCTAGCCGATCGCAAAATTAGAGCCGACGCGATGTTTAAAATCATCGACGCCAAAGCAAACAGCTACCCGATCAACCTCTGCGACTCCGTAGCCGCGGCAAAACTAGTGCCGAGCGACCTCGAAAATCCGATGAATAGCGGCGTCATCAAAAAATTCGACACGCTTGAGGAGCTGGCGGCGTTTTATAAAATGCCTGCAGGCGAGCTAACTAAGACCGCCGAGCGCTACAACGGGTTTGTGACGTCAGGCGTCGACGAGGACTTTGGTAAACCGATGAAACTAACCGACGGGATCACGGTCTCAAAACCGCCGTTTTACGCTATGCGCGGCGCTCCGAAGCTGCACCACACCATGGGCGGCGTAAAGATCAACACCAAAGCGCAAGTCCTAAATATCGACGACGAGCCGATCGCCGGTCTATATGCCGCGGGCGAGGTTACAGGCGGCACGCACGGAGCTAGCAGGCTAGGTAGCTGCGCGATACTAGACTGCCTAACGTTTGGTATGATAGCAGGAGAAAATATTTAACTTCTAGTTTAACACGAAGGGGGGGGAAGATCCCCTTCGCCGACAAACTCGCCCGCTTGAGGCTTCGCGCCAAAGACCAAAATTTACAAATTTACTCCAGTGCTCTTATATAAGCACACTGATTTTAAAAGTACTTTCTCTGCTTAAATTTAATAATCGTTTAAAACAAATTTATGTATATTTTCTCTTTTACGATCACTTAAATTTGACGCAAATTTGAGCGCTAAATTTTATAAATTTAAAACCAAAACCACCGAAAGAGAAAAATGGATAGAAATTTTAATAAAGCAAGAAACCAAGGCATCCTCGGCGCGGTTTGCGTCCTGTGTGCGAGCGCGAGTTTTCTAGCGAGCGATCAGAGCCTGTTTTGGATCGTTCGCACGCTAGCGTGGCTGTTTGCGCTGACGTTTTTCCACTACGCGCTTATCCGCGCGCAGGAGCTGTCAAACGCAAACGTCTTTACTATCTTTAAATACGCCTACAACGGCTTTTTAGCGGTGATCCTCTGCACTATCGCGCTCTACGTTTTTGATAAAAACTATCTCAGCCTCATCTCCGACGTCATCATCCCGCTTGCCGTATTTGCCGTCTCTATCGTGTGGGTCGTCATAAATCTCAAACTCGCAAAGGCCTCGGGCTGCGCGCTTTTTAGCGTTTATGCGTGGATGCTCGCCGCTAGTATGGGCGCGAACTTTATTTATGGCTTGCTAGAGGTCCTCTCGCCCGCCCTCATCGCTCCTATCGTCAAATTTGTACCTCTCATAAACGCGCTCTTTGATCTAGCAACCTCTGGCGTCTTGCTCGCGGCGTGGATCAGCGCGGAAAATTTCTCAAACGAGCAAGGCGAAATAGAGATAAATTTGACCAACCAGCGCGGCGATAGGTCAAATTTAAACGCCCAAAGCACAAACGAACCAAATTTTAGCAGCCGTAACGAGCTAGCAACGGAGCTCAAATTTGACGCCGAGCAAAGCCAAGCAAATAAAATTCCACCCCAAAAAGAAAACGCGCATGAAAATTCTAACGAACGAGAAACGCTAAAAGCAGCCAAAAAGCAGGGTATCATCTCGTGCCGGCTTATGCTAGCGACCGTTGCCATATCGTTTTTTGCCAAGCTTTATCTGATATTTACGCGGCCGCACGGCGAGTCGCAAGAACAGATGATAAAACTGCTTGAAGGCTCGGTAAATTTCGTGCTTTTTCTCGCCGCAGCCGTTTATATGTGGTATGCGCTTAAAAAACTAGAGGAAATTTACGGCGCCGACGTGCTTAGCATCTATAAACAGATGATTTTTGCATCTATCGTATTTGCGGTAGTTGGTATAGCGTTTGGCTTTATACGCGGCGTAGAGGACCGACCCGCCGCGATCGGTGCCGGATTGGCGGGACTGTTTATACTAGCTATCACCGTCTATCTAGCCGTCCTTTGGGCTAAGTTAAATTTTAGCCTTGCAAAGATTACGGAAAACGATCTTTTTAAGACTTACGTATTTTTCGCTATCGCTAGCTTTATTATCGCCTTTGCGCTGCAGATAATGCTATCTACGGGCTATTTTACGGCGATCTTCTCCATACTGCTTGCGGCGTTAAGCATTGCGATACTCTACGTGCTGCCGACTGCGTTTTACCTATACGCTTGGACTATGATAAAGGAGGAATGAGATGAGAGAAAACGAACAAGATTTGACCGAAGACAGAGCCCAAACCGTAAACAACGCAAGAAATTTAGGATTTTTAGCGGCTATTTGCATGTCGCTTACGATTTTGTGGTCTTACATTGTAGTTTTTTCGCCGCAGTCTCAGGACAGAAACCATTGGGTACTCGGGACTATAGGCACAATCGTTTGTTTTTATAAGGCTTTTAAAGCGCTTCAGCCTCTATGCGAGATAAATCTCGTGCGACCGTTTCATGCGAGTTGGGTTTTTTGGGTTGTTATGGTGGCAACGGTATATTTTAAGGAAAGATTTTATAGCGCCGAGTTTATGCTTATATTTTTTACATTATTTACTTTATCGGCGATTTCTTGGACGATTTTAAATTTTAGGTTAGCGCGCGTCACGCAAAATCCGCTGTTTAAAATTTATACTTACATGTTTATACTCTCGGTTTTGTCCGGCTACATCGTGGTTTTTGCAAAAGCGCAAATCGGCAGCGCGCTCCACTGGACCAATATCTTGATAACGGCAGCGTCTCAGGGTTTACTAGTTGGCGCATGGTACGACGTGGATGACGTGGAGGATGTTTAAATTTGGCTATAAAATGCGCGAGTAACGGCTCTGCACGGTTTAAATTTGACCTACCCAGCGCCTAAAATTTGGCAAATTTGAGTTAAATTTTTAGCTCCGACCGGCTTTGTTAAATTTGCCATAGCGCCGCTCGCAAATTTATTTTTATAAAATAGACAAGCATAGATTTTACCGCCGTTCGTATCAAAAAGGCGCGGGTTTAGCCGCCCGAGTATAAATTTAACGGCCGAGTCAAATTTGACACATTAGGCAAATTCTCGCGAGGCCGTTTGCCGTGCCGCACGTCAAATTTAACTCGCGACCGCCCTATCCGTTCATCTTAGATAGCTTCTCGTTTTTGAGATTTGCCTCCATCTGTCGTATCTCTTCCTCGCCGCTTCTTACGACGTTTTCGTCGCACTCGAAGTTTTTGGCGTCTATTTTTTTCGGGTATTCGACGTTTGCTAGGATGTGCCTAAAAAGGTTGATGCGAGCCTGCTTTTTGCTATCTGAAACGATGATCGTCCACGGGCAAAAAGGCGTATTTGAGGCTAGTAGCATCGAGTACTTGGCGATGGTGTACTGATCCCAGAGCTCCTGGCTTTTCTCGTCTACGGGGGAGATTTTAAACTGCTTGAGCGGGTCGGTGAGGCGCTCTTTGAAGCGCTTTTTTTGCTCCTCTTTTGAAACCGAGAGGTAAAATTTAAAGAAAATTATGCCCGAGTTTTTGATCATCTCCTCAAATTTAGGCACCTCACGCAAAAACTCCTTGTGCTCCTCCTGCGTGCAAAAACCCATCACCGGCTCGACGCCAGCGCGGTTGTACCACGAGCGGTCAAAGATCACGATCTCGCCCGCGCTTGGCAGATGCGCGACATAACGCTGGAAATACCACTGCGAGCGCTCGACGTCGCTTGGCTTTTCAAGCGCCACGATGCGGCATCCGCGCGGATTTAGGTGCTCGGTTAGGCGCTTTATCGAGCCGCCCTTGCCCGCAGCGTCGCGCCCCTCGATGATGATGAGTACGCGCAAGCCCTGCTCTTTTACGTGATTTTGAAATTTTAAAAGCTCGATTTGTAGTTTTCTTAGCTCGTGCTCGTAGTCGAATTTTACACTATCCGTGCCGTTTTTACTCACTCTAAACCTCCTTTGGATGTTTTTAAAATGTTACTATCAAATAATTAAAATTTAGCTAAAATACGCCCCTTAATTTAACATTTAACGCTGACTTTATGGGAGCTTGTGTAAAATGCGACAAAAATTTCAAGGAATATTATGATTTTTAGGATGATTTTTGCGGCGATTCTGACTTGCTGCGCTATGTTTGCCGAACCGCTTTCGGTTAAAGAAGCCTTCGGTCTCACCGCGCATGCCGACGAACAAAATATCGAGTTTAGATTCGCCCCCGCGCCAAATATCCACGTCTACAAAGACAGCCTAGCAGCGAGCCTGGGCGATAAAAATTTAAACTCGCATCTAAACTTCCCAAAAGGCGAAATTTACGACGAACGCGAGGTTTATACGGATAAATTTAGCCTTTTCGTGCCGATAAATTTGCTAAAAGGGCTTAGCGGCGGCGAAAATTTCACTCTAAAGCTCGAATACCAAGGCTGCGCCAAAGACGGCATCTGTTACCAACCGCAAGTGCTCAAATTTAGCGTCAAAAAGGCTCTTGGCGGCTACTCCGTCGCGCAGATCATAGAGGCCACCGAGCCTGACTTTGTAAGCTCGCAAGCCCCGCTCTCCGAGCAAGACTCCATCGCTGCAAGCCTTAGCAGTGCAAATTTCCTCCTCTCGCTCGCCACGTTTTTTGGCTACGGACTGCTACTCTCGCTCACGCCTTGCATCTTTCCGATGATTCCGATCTTATCATCCATCATCGTCTCAAAACAAGCTAGCAGCGCGCAAGACGGCAAAAACGGCGCCGTAAATTTAAACGCGGCAGACGAAAACTCGGTCAAATTTGATAGCGGTAACCCGCACGCTAAAAACGTCAAAAGCAAAAACTCGCGCGCTACAAGCGGCTTTTTCCTCTCTGTCGTCTACGTTTTTGCGATGGCCTGCGCCTACGCGGTAGCAGGCGTGGCGGCTAGCGTTTTTGGCTCGGGCGTACAAAGCGCGCTACAAACCCCGGCCGTACTGATCGGCTTTAGCCTCGTTTTCGTCGCGCTCGCGCTTTCGATGTTCGGACTTTACGAGCTTCAGATGCCCCTTGCTATGCAAAACGCGCTTAGCAAAAAAGCCCAAAGCAAGGGCGGCATAATCGGCGTTTTTGCGATGGGATTTTTATCCGCGCTTATCGCTAGCCCATGCGTCGCCGCTCCGCTTGCGGGCGCGCTGCTTTACATAGCGCAGAGCGGAAACGCGCTGTTTGGCGGGCTTGCGCTATTTACGATGGGACTTGGTATGGGCGTGCCTCTACTACTGATCGGAGCAAGCTCGCGCAAAATTTTGCCGCGACCAGGCGCCTGGATGGACAAAATCAAGACGCTTTTTGGCTTTATCATGCTGATAATGGCGGTTTGGCTTAGCGCGCGCGTACTAGGCGCTATGGTAGAGCTGCTGCTTTACGGCGTTATCGGCGTATTTGCTAGCGTATTTTTCGGGGCTTTTGACGCGACAAGTAGCGAGCAAGGTGGCGGCAAAAAGCTACTAAAAGGCACGGCGCTACTAGTCTTTATCTACTCCGTCTTGCTGATCGTGGGATCGTTTTCGGGCGCTAAATCGGCGCTAAATCCGCTCGAAGGTTTTAAAAATGCAGGCGGCGCTAGCGTAAATTTGAGCAAAAACGAACCGAATTTTATCGCCGTCTCAAATTCGACCGAGCTAGAAAATGCGGTAAAAAGCTCGTCTAGGCCCGTACTAATCGACTTTTATGCGACTTGGTGCGCTAGCTGTAACGAGCTTGACGAGATCACTTTTAAAGACGAAGCCGTGCTAAAAAAGCTAGATAATTTCACTCTTTTGCGAGTGGACGTGACGAAAAATAGCAGTGACGACGCACAGATAATGAAAAAATTCGGACTCATCGGACCGCCTGCGATCCTATTTTTTCGCGCCGGCAGCGACGCGCAAGACGAGCTAAAAAACGCGCGACTCATCGGATTTTATCCGCCCGAAAAGTTTTTAGCTCATCTTGAAAAATTCGGGCTGTGAAATTTGTGCGGAGATTTTTGCGGTTTTATCATCAAAATTTTAGATAATTAAAGCTGATTTAAATTTCGCTCGCTATAATTTCGCCTATCGTTACCCTGTAGTTTAGTGGTAGAACTGCTGACTCTGGATCAGCTAACAGAGGTTCGAATCCTTTCAGGGTAACCATTATACTACATCTTAAAACTTCCCAAAACGTCCAAAAATATAAAAAAGCCCCGATATAGACGGATTTTAAAGATATTTTTTCGTATATTTAAAAATATAAAC
>JBHRQF010000066.1:0-7176 GCA_042645325.1 Campylobacter sp.
ACGACACGCTAAGCCCGATCGCCGTGAGCATCGTCATAAATGAGCGCGGTATCTTTCAAAAAAGCGGCAATCAGCTCATAAAAATCGATCAAAATTTTGATAAAAAGCTATTTTTATCCATCATCAAGCTCGATAAAGCCGAGCTTGAGAAGGAATTTATCTTTAAAATCTCGGGCGATAAAAACAACTGGAAGATCGAGCTAACGCCCAAAAACATGCTGCTAAAGCAAATCTTTACGCGTATTTTGGTCGGAGGCGATAAATACGTCAAAAAGATCGTGCTAAACGAGGTTAGCGGCGATAAAACGGTAAATGATTTTTACAACGTAAAATGAAAAAATCCGCGCATTTTTTTATCTTTTTAGCGGCGTTTTTGGCCGCGCTCACCGTTTGTTTTACAAACGCGAAAAAGATAAACGCGGATATCTTTTCTCTCGTAAAATTTGAAAACTCAGCCGAGCAAACCGCGCTAAAATCGATGCTTGATAGCGCTTCAAACGAGTTTTTGCTAGCTTCGGATTCGCCCGAGTTTTTAGAAAAGAGCGAAAATTTAGCCGCACAAAGCGGGATTTTTGAGGAGTTTGCCGCAAAGCAGGACGTAAATTTAACCTCCTATCTAACCCAGCTAAATGCCCTAAAAATCGCGCTTTTAGACGAGCAAACCTATGAGCTTTTAGTAAAAGACAAAAACGAGTTTTTTAAACAAAGCGTGCAAAATTTATTTAATCAATTCGCCTTTAAGCCGCTTAACGCGAAGGATGATTTTTTTGCTCTAAGCTCGCACATGAGCTTAGATGACTCAAAAATCAGCCTAAATTTGTCAAATTTGATGCTGGAAGCCGTGCACGAGAGTGGTAAATTTTACCTCGTAAAAGCGCGCCTTAAACCAGGCTACGATCCGCGAAATTTGATCAAATTTTACGAAAACGTTCGCGAGCTCGCGGCGCAGGACGGAGTGCAGGCTTACGCTAGCTGCGGCGCGCTATACGGAGCCTACGGCAAAGCGGGCGGCGACAAAGAAAGTGCCGTTATGAGCGCGGTTTCGCTTAGCCTTTGCGCGATTTTTTTGCTGCTCGCGTTTAAAAATTTGCGCATTTTTTGCGTCGTTTTCGTCGCGATTTTCGGCTTTGCGTGCGGGCTTGCGGCTTCGCTTTTGATTTACGAGAGCCTTAGCGTCATGGTCGTGGTTATCGGCACGAGCCTGGTCGGACTGATGTTTGACTTTGCGCTGCATTGGTTGGGTAAAAATCAAAATGCGCCCGTGGCGGCCGCGAGCGTGCGTCCGATGCTTAAAATTTTCTTGCTCGGGCTTTGCATAACGATGAGCGGATACGGCGTTTTTGCCTTTTCGTCGCTTGAGTTGCTGCGCCAAACCGCGATATTTTCGCTATTTACGCTGCTTGGGGCGTTTTTATTTACCTATTTTTGCTTGCCTTTTATATTTGAGGGCGCGACGTTTTCGCAAAGCGCCGCGTTTTCGAGATTTTTTGATAAATTTGCGGGACTTTGCGAGCGCACGGCGGGAGCGGTAAATTTAAAAATTTTACTCGCCGTGTTTGCGCTTTGCGCGGGAATTTTGGCGCTAAATTTTAAAAGCCTAAGCGCGCCTGAGCAGATCAAAGACTACGCAAGCTCGCCCGCAGAGCTGCTGGAGCAGTCTAAAAAGATCAGCGAGATAACGGGCGGCGCGCCGCAAAACTCCGTCATCGTGCTAAAGGGCAGCGAAGACCAAGTCGGCGATGAAAAGCGGCTGATGCGCGAGCTAAAGCAGGCAAATCTAGTGAGAGATTACGCCTCTATTTCTAAATTTATCCTAAGTAGGGCCGAGCAGGAAAATGTAAAAAATATCTTTAAAGAAGCGGCGCAGGACGAGGAAATATTTAAAATTTACGCTCAGTTTGGCCTGCCTAGCGAGCTGGTAAAATCCGAGCTAGAAAAGATCGCAAACGCGCAAACTATCGGCGCTAGCGAGATTTTAGAATTTGACGCGGCAAAAAATTTGACGCGGTTTTTACCTGGCCCAAACAGCAGTGCGGTATATGCCGAGGGGCTTGCGGGCGGCGAGAAAACGGATGAAATTTTAAAAGCAAACGGCGCTTTTAGCGTCGATTTCGTCGGCGCGCTAAATCAAAATTTGACCGAAGCCAAGGCCTGGGCTGCGGCGCTAAAGGGCGGCGCGTTTTTGGCTGCATTTGCGCTTTTGTGGGCGTTTTTCGGGGCGGCGCGCTCGCTTTTGGTTATGAGCGTCATCGCGCTTGGCGTGCTAACTGTGCTTTGCGCTTTTGCGGTGTTTGGCGTCCACGTAAATATTTTTGCGATTTTCGGGCTCATTTTGGCAAGCGCGGTCGGGATTGATTATCTTATCTTTGCGCTAAACGACGACTTGTCGCGGCGGGAGCGCGTTTTTGGGATATTTGCCGCGTTTATCACGAGCTTTATCTCGTTTTTTGCGCTTAGTTTTAGCCAGACGCCCGCAGTTAGCGTTTTTGGGCTAGCCGTTAGCCTTTGCGTCGCATTTTACGGGCTTGCCGCATGTACGCTTGCTATGAAAAATTTGGCTTAAATTTAGCAAAAAGCGGTATAATCGGCGACTCTAGGGCGCGAAATTTGACCCGCACGGGCGCGCCAAATTTAATAAAACGGAAAGAAAATGCTAAAAATAAACGGCAAAGATGGGAGCGAGTTTATCGGCAAAACAGTAGCGCAGCTGCTCGCGGCGAAGGGGCTAAAGCCTGAGCGCATCGCAGTCGAGCTAAACGGCGAAATCTTGCCAAAAGATAAATTTGATACGGCGCTAAGAGACGGCGACTCAGCCGAGATAGTGCATTTTGTAGGTGGAGGTTGAGATGAAATTTGATGAAAATAACGATATTTTAGAGCTTGGCGGGCATAAATTTAGCTCGCGTTTTATCCTGGGATCGGGTAAATTTTCGCTACCTCTTTTGGAGGCTGCGGTGCACGAGGCGGGCGCGCAGATCGTGACGCTGGCGCTTCGGCGCGTGAACGAGGGTGGGCTGGAAAATATCTTAGATTTTATCCCAAAGGGCGTGACGCTACTGCCAAACACCTCAGGTGCCAGGAATGCCGATGAGTGCGTGCGTATCGCAAAGCTAGCGCGAGAGGCGGGCTGCGGCGACCTCGTGAAGGTTGAGGTCATCAGAGACAGCAAATACCTGCTGCCAGATAACTACGAGACGATAAAAGCGACCGAAAAGCTCGCAAACATGGGCTTTGTCGTGATGCCCTATATGTACCCTGACCTAAACGTCGCGCGCGATCTAGCGTCGGCGGGTGCTGCGTGCGTGATGCCGCTTGGCGCTCCGATCGGGACGAATAAGGGCCTTTGTACGCGAGAATTTATCAAAATCTTGCTCGCCGAGATAGACCTACCAGTGATCGTGGATGCGGGCATCGGCACTCCGGCGCAGGCGTGCGAAGCGATGCAGATGGGCTGCGCGGCCGTGATGGCAAACACCGCTATCGCGACTGCCGGCGACGTAAAAACGATGGCGCGAGCCTTTGCGCTGGCGATCCAGGCGGGCAGACTGGCGTATCTATCCGGGCTTGGTGGTGTGAGTGAAAGCGCACGGGCATCGAGTCCGCTGACGGGATTTTTGGAGTAAATTTGGCTTTAAATTTGACGGCATAAAAAACGGCGTCAAATTTGAGGCGGGCGAGGATGAAATTTGCCTCGTTAAATCCTGCTAATTTTAAATTTGACGATTTCGTGCGGTTTTTAAATTTAGCGCCAAAAAGGCGCGGGTATAGGCGTGTAAAATTTGCCGCCTCGCGCCCTAAAAACGATCAAATTTACCGCCCGAAATTTAGATAAAAAACGGAGAAATATTTGAAAAATATAGACGTGATGGAGTATGCCGACGGTGCGCAGCGCATAGACGAAACGCTGATGCAGCGGGTGCTAACGGCGCGCGAAGACTACGACTATGCGAAATTTAACGCCGGCGACGTTAGGCGCGCTCTAAACGAGGAAAATCTAAGCGTAGATGGCCTAAAAGTGCTTCTAAGCCCAGCTGCCGGCGCATTTTTGGACGAGATGGCGGAGACTGCGCGAGATAGGACGCGCAGGCAGTTTGGCAACTCGGTGCAGTTTTTTACGCCGCTTTATATCTCAAATTTTTGCGATAGCGACTGCGTCTACTGCGGCTTTAGCTCACGAAATAAAATCTCGCGCGTGCGGCTAAAGGCGGAAGAGGCGGCGACGGAGCTAGCAAATATCGCAAAAAGCGGGCTAAAAGACGTGCTGATCCTAACCGGCGAAAGCGCGAAAAAAAGTGACCTAGGCTATATCGGCGAGGTTTGTAAGGAGGCGTCTAGGCTTTTTAACAACGTCGGAGTCGAGATATATCCGCTAAATGCCGACGAATACGCGTTTTTGCACGGTTGCGGCGCGGACTACGTCGTGGTTTTTCAGGAGACTTACGACCCGGCGGCGTATGCTAGATTTCACCTAGGCGGCGTCAAACGCTCGTTTGCCTACCGCTTCCACGCTCAGGAGCGCGCTCTCATGGGCGGTATGCGCAGCATCGGATTTGCCGCGCTTTTGGGGCTTGACGACTTTAGAAAGGACGCGCTAGCCACCGCACTGCACGCGCATTTTATCCAGCAAAAGTACCCGCACGCCGAGATCGCGCTATCTTGCCCGCGCCTGCGCCCCGCGATTAACAAGGCCCACGTCGGCCCGCGAGACGTCGATGAGAGAGCGCTGTTTCAGGTCATCTGCGCGTACCGACTCTTTTTACCGTACGCAAATATCACAATCTCCACGCGCGAGTCGGCACGCTTTCGAGACGGCGTCATCGCAGTCGCCGCGAACAAAATCTCTGCCGGCGTTAGCACGGGCGTTGGGACGCACTCCGATAAGGCCAAAAAGGGCGACGAGCAGTTTGAGATCAGCGACGCACGCTCGGTCGAGGAGATATTGGGCGCCGTGCGAGGGCTAAATTTGCAGCCCGTGATGAGCGAGCATATTTACGTTTAGGACTTTGCGCTTTTGCTGGCCTAAAATTTGGCTTTTGGGGTAAAGGGCGATGGATTTTGGTAAATTTGAGCTCGTTTGGGTGACTAATCGCCGCTTGAGCGAGGATTTTTTCGCTGACGTTAGGCGAGTAGCGCAAAGCGGCAAGGCGGATAAAATTTTGCTCAGAGAGAGCGATCTGCCTGAGTGTGAGTACGAAAATTTAGCCCGCGAAACGCTTGATATTATCGCGGAGTGCGATTCCGGCATGCAGCTTATTTTACATACTTACGCAAACATCGCAAGTAGGATTGGTGCGGGTGAGCTGCATCTACCTTTTGCTAAATTTATGGCGTCAGGCGGCGAGTCAGCTATAAATTTGAGAGATTTGGTTAAATTTGACGGCGCCAGCTCGGATAAAGAGAGAGGTGGCGGCATTTGCGGGTCAAATTTGACGCAAAAGCTTAAAATCGGCGTTTCGGTGCACTCTTTGCAGCAGGCTTTATCGGCGCAGGAACTAGGCGCTGATTACGTCGTGGCTGGGCATATTTTTGATACACCTTCTCACGCGCTAGAGCGAGGCAGGGGGCTTTGGTTTTTACGGGAAATTTGCGAGAGTTTGTGCATAAAAACCTACGCTATCGGCGGGATAAATTTTGAAAATTTAAGCAAGGTCAAGGATGCGGGCGCGGCCGGCGCGTATATGATGCGGGGATTTTTGAGCTAAATTTTAGTTGGCGCGGTTTAGCGACCATTTCTTTAAATTTGGATTTGGCAAAAGAAGGCAGGCTGTAGCGGCAAGTAAATTTAATACGCAAAAATGCAAAATAGCTTCAAATTTACACGCCCCGTTTTTGCGTGAAATTCTCAAATTACCGCCGTAAAATCCGCCAAATTTAAGTCTATTTTGCTACTATTTCAAACGAAATTTAACTCAAAATGGAGAATACGTGAAAAAATTGATCTTTGTTACGGTGCTTTGGGCGTTTAGTTTTAGCCTCATCGGCGAGTTTTTGGCGGGGCGAGTGGATAGCTACTTCGCCGCGTTTTCGCGCGTCGTGCTTGCGCTTGGCGTGTTTTTGCCATTTATGATTAAGGATTTTGCCACTCAAAACCTCGACCTATACGCCAAAGTAGCCGCGATCGGCGCGGTGCAGATCGGCGCGATGTATATTTTTTACTACAACTCGTTTGCATACCTTAGCGTCGCCGAGGTTGCGCTCTTTACGATATTTACGCCGTTTTACGTGAGTGTGGTTTACGATGTGCTCACAGGCAGGCTTAGGCTACTGTATCTATTTAGCGTCGGCACGGCGGTTTTGGGCGCGCTCATCATCAAGTACGGCAACGTAAATAGCGGCTTTTGGCATGGGTTTTTGCTTGTGCAGGGGGCGAATTTATGTTTTGGCGTCGGACAGAGCGTGTATAAATTTTTGCTAGGAAAACGTGATTTTAACGAGCAGCGAGGCGTTTTTGGCTACTTTTTCGTAGGGGCCGCGGCGGTTACGGGCATAGCCTTTGCCATGCTTGGCAATCCTGAAAAGATCAACCTCGACCTAACCCAAGGCGCTGTTTTGCTGTGGCTTGGTATCGGAGCTAGCGGTCTAGGATACTTTTTATGGAACAAAGGCGCATGTGAGGTAGATAGCGGTACCCTAGCTATCATGAATAACGCTCTCATACCTGCAGCCATCATCGTAAATTTAGTATTTTGGCATAAGGATGCGGATATATTAAGACTTTGCCTAGGCGGCGCAGTGATTTATATCTCGCTACTCTTTCACAATAAAATCATCGCACACTATGAGCGAGCAAGCGTAGTGGCAAAATAACCTAAATTTGAAACCAAATTTAGCTAAAATTTAAAAACTAGCGGCGAGACCAAACATCGCCGCTTTACTTGACGGCAGTAGGTATTTTAAATTTGGATTTTAAAAAGGATCAGATATGCACGACGCCGCAGCACTTCTAATCGCACTCATTTTTCTAATCGTAAGCTTCTTTGTCGCTTTAATCGCCCCTAAAGGCAAACGCAAACTTCTTTGGCTTTTTGTTTGGTTTTTGGTTTTTTTCGGGGATTTGGTGGTTTTTAATTTGGTTAATAAATACTATGTTTTCAAATATGCTGGTATTGAAATTTACAAAAAGCCATTACAATGTGGTTATTATGCCGGCGAAATAGCCAGTAATGTAAATAATTT
>JBHRQF010000067.1:0-7162 GCA_042645325.1 Campylobacter sp.
TTTCGGGATTTGGCGTTTCAAGTAGCAAGATACCGCCGTCTTTGAGAACTCGGCGCGCTTGTTTTATTAGTTCGCAAAGCTCGCTAAACTCTAAATGCTCTGCAAGCTGAAAGGCGCTAACGAGCGCAAGGCTTGAGTCTTCTAGCTCGCTTAAAAACTCTATCGCGCCTTGATTTTTGGCCTCAAGCGCGTTTTTTTCGCACTCTTTTATCATCTCCTCGCTCACGTCGCAGCCGCGCGCGGCAAAGCCGTTTTGCTTTAAAATTTCAAGCCACTCGCCTCTGCCGCAGCCCAGATCGACCGCCGCCGGCTTTTCGTCTTGTTGCTTTAAAATTTGCAAAAACGGCTCGTAAGCAAGCAAGCGTTTTTTGATCTCGCTCCTCTGACCTCTAAATTTATCTTCGAAACTTTTATAAAATTTATCCATTTATTCTCTTTATTTCCAAACTCGGTTCAAGATACGCAAGACCGACGAAATCGGGCTTGCTAAAATTTACGACGTTAAAAATGATCGCGTTGTCGCGCCATTCGTAGTTGTTTTGCAGATGGTTGTCGCTATCGTGCAGCGCTATCGTGACCGAAAACGACCCGACGCCCAAATTTGCGTCAAATTCAAAACTAAAGTCGTACTCTTCGCCTTTTTTGAGATTTTTTAAAGCTTGCTTTAGATGGTAAGTGTTCGTGCCGTAGACGACCTGCGAGAAGCGATTTTTGATTTGATAGCCCAGTACCAGCGAGGGTAAATTTTCGTTTGCCAGTACGGTTACTTTTAGATTGATTTTCTTGCCGACTTCTAAATTTTGTATCTTTTTGCCTGCGGCGTCTAAAATTTCCACGTTTTTTATGCAGGCCTTTTTGTTGCCGGATATGGTTGCGGTTTTGCCGTTTTCTAGGGCCACTTGCGAGATTTGCACGTCTTGTTTTTTTGAGATTAGGGCGTTGTAATAATCAAGTACGGCTTCAGGCTCGCCGTCTTTTAAAATTTGACCTTTTTCTAGCAAGATTACTCGGTCGCAGATGGATTTTATCGCGCCGCTATCGTGCGAAACGATAATGAGCGTCGTGCCTAGGCTTTTAAATTCTTTTATCTTGTCAAAGCTTTTATGCTGGAAATACACATCGCCGACCGATAGCGCCTCGTCGATGATTAGTATATCGGGGCGATTTGCCGTGACGACCGAAAAAGCAAGACGCATCTGCATGCCGCTGCTGTAAATTCGCACGGGATAATCAAAATACTCGCCTATCTCGGCAAAGTCTTCGATGTAGGTTATTATTTCGTCGATCTGCTCTTTTGAGTAGCCCATGAGAGAGCAGGACTGATAGGCGTTTTGTCTACCCGTTAGGTCGCCGTGAAAGCCCATGCCTAACTCCAAGATGGACGAAATTTTAGCCCCGCTCGTTACGCGGCCGCTTGAGGGCTTTAGCGTGCGCGAGATGATTTTTAAAAGAGTGCTTTTGCCCGCTCCGTTTTGCCCGATTAGCCCGACTACCTCGCCGGCTCCCACATCAAAGCTTACGTCTTTTAGTACGGTTTTTACGTTTTTTTCTTCTTTATTTTTGCTAAACCACGAGGCAAATCGCTTAAAGTTGCTCTCGTAATCCAAGTAAGTTTTACAGATATTTTGAACCGATAAAATCATAAAACGTCCGCCATCTCTTCTTCGGCTCGTTTATAAACGAAAAATGCGGCTCCAAGGCTTGCCGCGCCGATAAAAGCCGGATAAATCAAAAGCGAAAAATCGGGCATCTTGTCGTAAATCAAAATATCGTGATAGCCGCTAACGACGCCAACTAGCGGGTTTATGTAGATAAGCTCTTGCAAATTCGGCGGTAAAATGCTCGTCATATAAACGATGGGCGTTAGCCAAAATAAAAACTGCAATACGATGGCGATGATCTGGCCTACGTCGCGCATAAAGACGTTTATCACGCCAAAAAACAGCCCAAATCCGACGGCTAGCATCACCGTAACGAGGGAAAAGATCGGCAAAAAGATCAAATTTACGCCCGCAAAATGCCCCAAAAACGCAAACACTACCGCAATAGAGACGAATAAAATGAGATTGTTTATCGCCGAGCTTAAAACTACGGTAGCAGGAAGTACGATTTTGGGAAAAGACATTTTTTTGATTATGTTGGCATTGTCGGTAAAAATGCCGATACAGCGCGAAAAAATCTCGCTAAAAAGCATCCAGCAAAGCATCCCGCTCATTAGGTAGATCGCGTAGGCGTATTTGCTATCGATGCCGGGCAGCTTGGCTGAGAGTACCGAGGAGAGTATGGTCGCGTAGATGAGTACCTGGGCTAGCGGATGCAGTATCGCCCACGCTACGCCCAGCTTGCTTTTTGCGAATTTGGTTATAAACTCGTTTTTGACCGAATTTACGATAAAAAACCTATACGTATAAATATTTGAAAACAATCTTTCGTCCGATTTAGCTAAATTTGCGTGATTTTAGCAAATAAAGGCTAAAAATAAAGAAAAATCGAAATTTAAATGCTTAGCCTAAATTCCTCTTTCACCTCTCCGATTTCGCTTGTTTCTATTAGTCCTCGCTTCTTTAGCTCTTTGACTAAATTTTCGGACGCTTTTTTGGTTACTTCCATATCTGCATTTATGCCGCCTGCAGCCGAAAACATCCAGTATTTGTGCATCTCGGCCCACTCGAGCAGCTTGTTTACTTTTTCCATTTTAGTATCGCTAGGCGCGACCGAAATTTTGGCTAGCTCTAGTTCTTGATGATATACGGCGATTTGCAAGACGTTTTCTATATATTTTTTTAGATTTTGTCCGCTAATGTAATTTTTTAACTTATCTATTTTGTCGATAATTTTTACTAGCGGATCAAATAGGCTTTCGTCTACTTTGCCTTCATCTTTGATCTTCATTATCTTATCGATCTTGGGAACTAGCTCTAGGAATGTTTTTTCTATTCTTTGTTTTACTTTATTTTGAGTTTGTACTTTTTTTACGATAAATTTGTAGGCTTTGAGCAAGTCTTTGTTTGCCATTTTTTCGCCGGTTTTTTCTATGTGCGGTAGCTTTTTGATCTTTTTATCTTTGCTAAGCTCTTCTGCGGTTTCCAAAAACGGTCTTTCGGTGCTTCCTTGTATTCTGGCGCCGCCTTCCGTGCAGTTATATGTCGTGATTTGCTCGTTTTTAGCCTGCTCTATATCTTTTTCAAACTGATTTTTAAATTTGTCCCATATATAGGTCGTTCTTACTTCGCCTTCTCCGCCGTAAGCTTCTACGTATAGGTATTCATCAGCCTGAGCAAATGCATGCCCGCTGGCGTGAGATTTGCCGTCCGGAGCAAAGGCTAAATCTTGGCCTATTAAAATAATATTTTTATGCCCGAGAGCGTAAGCTAACTGATAAGCCTGGTTTGCCGTAGAGTGGCCGATGCCAAGATAGCCGTATTTTGGCATATTAAACGCCATTTCGCTTTGTTGCGGCCTCATCGTAAGAGTTAGGCGGCGCGGTAAAATATTATCTACCGTTTGTTTATGCGTTAGCGACGCTACTATAAAATAAATATCTTCGTCTATTTTTTTGTTTTTGTTTTTAAAAAAGCTGGACGTAGCCTCTACGCGCTCGATTGAGGTTACGTAGTCCGGTTTTATACCGTGCTTTAATAAAATAGGATACGACGCGTCAAGGCTGATAACGGTAAAATACGGCGCAAATTTTTTAAGAGTTTCTAGTTGTTTATCTAGGCTCGGTCCGGTAGATACGATGATGGCGGTATCCATGAGTCCGTGTCTTTTTTTGATCAGATCCGTATAGCAATAGTTTGTAACCATCTCGGGGATGTGCTCTATGTGGTGTTTTATGCCTATTAGAGTATCGTCTATGCTATTGCCGTGAGCGACGACCATTTGAGATATAGCCTTGGTGAAGTCTTTGTTTATTCTCACGATATCTTCATGGAAATTTTCATAAAACGGCGTGTGGATGTGCAGATTATAAGTTTTTGCGTATGAAGAGAAAAGTTGGCTAGAAACCGCAAAATAGAACTGCGAGTAGGTTGCGAATTCCGAGAAAAATAAAACCAGCCTTTCGCTAATCAGTTCATCCGATAAGTCGATTAAATTTAATGCTATATAAATAATCTCTATCTCAGGCTCTACGACGATAACTTTTTGATGCGTTTCGTTTTTTAGCAAGGCTTTATAAAAAATACCGTTGCCAAGACCGTAAAAGTACATAATAGGATATCTTTTATACTCTTTTTCGGTCGACTCTAGGATGCGTAGAACATCTTTAGCAGGGCTTTCGTAGACGTATTTTAGGGCTTTATTGTCGATGATGTTTATATCTATCGGATCTTTTCCTATAAAAACATCATATTTTTCGGTCTCTTTCATTCCCCAAAGGCGCGCGGCTAAAATTTCGTCCTGCTGGAAAAGCGCTTGTAGATTTTTTTTGAAAATAGGATTTGCGATATTTGTGACGGTTTCATCGATATTTTTATCGCCTTTGTCGCTTGTTTGATTCTCGTGCGCGCCTTTTTTTTGTAAGCTATTTAGTTTTAGATACTCGTCCTCTTTTTTCTTGGCCATTATATATCCTCCTTTGTGATTCTCTCGCTAAATTTTATATCTCTTTTTGCTTTTTTACCCAGTAGCTCCGGCAAAAATTTAGGATGCAAGCCGTATCCCGGGCGTACGCTTTTTACGTTTTTTTCGCTAAAAATTTCGCCCTCTTTGATATCCGCGCAGGCATAAAGCGAGCGGGAAAAGCGGCGATTTTGCACGGCCTTGTCGTCTAGCTCGTAGTTTACTTTGCCAAGCAGCGCTTCGGCGTCTCGCACGGCTTTTACCATCTCGCCAAATTCACGCTCGTCCAGGCTAAAGGCCTCATCGACGCTGCGAACGCTTTTATCTAGGATAAAGTGTTTTTCTATGATGCGAGCGCCCAGGCTCACGGCGACAACTGGCGCCACGATACCTAGCGTATGGTCTGAAAAGCCGACCTCGACGCCAAATTTGCGCCTCATATCGGCGATCGTGAGCAGGTTCATCCCATCAAGCGGAGCAGGGTAGCTGGACGTGCATTTTAAAAGCGCGATCCGCTCGTTTCCCGCATCCTTGCAAATTTGCACGACGTCGGCGATTTCTTGCTCGGTCGCGATGCCCGTGGAGATTATGATCGGTTTGCCCTTGAGCGCGACGTACCGCACGAAATCATAGTCCGTGACCTCAAAGCTTGCTATCTTGTAAGCGGGCGGGTTAAATTTCTCTAAAAAGTCCGCATCGTCTCTGCAAAATGGGCTTGAAAAGTAGATAAGCCCTTCGTCCTTTGCTGCGGCAAAAAGCTGCTCGTGCCACTCGCGAGGCGTCAGAGCTTGCCGGTATAGTTCGTATAAATTTGCTCCGTCCCACAGTCCGCCTTTTATCATGAAGTCCTCGCCGCGCGAATCTAACGTGAGGCTATCAGGAGTGTATGTTTGCAGCTTTATAGCGTCCGCGCCAGCGCGTTTGGCGGCTTTTATCGTATCAAGCGCCGTTTGCAGGCTACCCGAGTGATTTGCCGAGAGTTCGGCGATGATAAATACCTTTTCGTTCGTGTCGAAATTTGCTATTTTCATAAATTTTCCTAACTTTTAGCCATTATATCAAGTTTGCGTAAAGATAGCGACATATAGCTCATTTGCCAGTCGCGCCCGTAAATTTCAAAGCCGAATTTGCGGTATAGCGCGATCGCTTTTTCGTTTTCGTTGTAGGCGCACGATTTTAGCTCGCCGACTTTAAGCGTTTTGGCGGCGTATTCTACGATGGTTTGCATTAGGATTTTGCCTTTGCCTTTTAGCTCGGGGTTTGCGTAAATGCCAAATTCGCAAGAGTCCGCCGCGATATCCACGAAATCGATCACGCCGATATAGTCGCTATCCTCTTTTACTAAAAAATACCTTTTCGTTTCGTCGTTTTTCAAATTTGCGATAAATTTTCTGTGCTCTTGCTCGCTCACGCTTTTGTTTTTCATATATTTCGCGACTTGCTCGTCGTTTCGCCAACGCAAAACCATCAAAATTTGTTCGTCCGTTAGCTCGGTAAAATTTATAAGTTCAACCATATCTCGTCCGCCTCGTAGATCTCGCGCCCGTTTGCCGCTAGCCACTGCGTCATCTCGTTTTGATTATCCGCGACGCGCATGGCTTTAAATTTAGCGCCCAAAACCAGCGCTTCGTTTACGAGCGAGCTAGCCGAAATCACTAAAATTTCGCTTTCATTCATCAGTCGCGCGACCTCGTTCGAGTTTATAAATAGGCTAAAATTTGGCTCGCTATCCGCTAAAATTTGCAAATTTGTCAAATTTGCGTTCGCTCTCGTTGTGACGGCGGCTACTTTTTTGTTTTTAGCAAGCAAATTTGAGGCGATTTTGGCCGTCAAATTTAGCGCGTCCGTGCCGCCTAGCGCGATGAGGTAGTTAAATTTTTTCTCGCGTTTGATTTTTGCTTCGCCATAAAACTCGCTCCTAACTAGCGGCGAAAATATCAGCTCGCAGTTTGCGGGCACTAGATTTGCGTATTTGCAGGCGTAGGCGTAGATATTTACGTTTAGCAAGTAGTCGCAAAAATGCTCTTTGTAGTTGTCGTCAAAGCTTAAAATTTGGACGCTCGTTTGCTCTTTGATTAGCTTTTCGTCCGCCGCGCTAATGCCGTAATGATCGATCGCTAAAAGCTCAAATTTATGCTCTTTTATCAAATTTACCAGTTCGCTTACGTCCGCGCTTTTTAGCGTAAAAACAGGGTATGGTATCTCGCCTGCTAGGCTACCCGGCAGGTCGATACAAGCAAAGCTGACGTCTTTAAAATTTTGCGCCAAGATAAGGTCGCGTCTAATATGTCCGTGCCCGATTTTAGAGCCGCTATCTGCGCGTATGAGGGTTTTTAGATTTGAGATTTTGTCAAAATTCATCGAGCTTTTCCGCCAAATTTAAAATTCTAAGCGTCAAACACACGGCGGCGATGAGGTAAACGGCGCCGGCCGCGGCGAAAAACAGAATCTGAACCTCGTTTAGGCCGCGGTAGCTGGCCGCCAGATAAAAGATGTGCAAGATCCCTGCAACAGCAAAGATCTGCATGAGCGTTCTAGCTACCGATATTTTGGCTTTTATGTAATCTTTTTGCATTTTTCCTCAGCGGTAATTTATCCG
>JBHRQF010000068.1:0-7124 GCA_042645325.1 Campylobacter sp.
ATTGCGCTAAAAATCAATGGATGGATAATGCTTTTTAACTCTTACGAATTTATATTTTTATTTTTGCCCGTAACTTTTTTCGTATATTTTTTCTTAAACAAAAAGCGCCTTACCGAAGCGGCGAAGGGCTTTTTGGTGCTATCGTCGCTATTTTTTTACAGCTGGTGGAACATCGCGTATCTACCGCTAATAGTAGGCTCGATGATATTTAACTACTCTTTTGGACTCGAGCTAAATAAAAATAATCCCAAAATTTCCAAAAAGTTCCTCCTGGCCCTTGGTATCGCGGCAAATTTAGCTTTGCTCGGCTATTTTAAGTACTCCGATTTTTTAATCGGCAACGTAAATTTCGCCTTCGGCACGCAGATATCGCACCTAAATTTACTCCTGCCGCTTGCTATTTCATTTTTTACGTTTCAACAGATCGCGTATCTGGTGGATTGCGCGGCGGGAGAGGGCGCAAAGCGGTATGATTTTTTAAATTACTGCTTGTTTGTTACGTTTTTCCCGCAGCTAATCGCAGGTCCCATCGTGCATCACGAGGAGATGATGCCGCAGTTTGCAAAAACCAAAAACAAAGTAATCAACTACAAAAATATCGCTCTTGGACTTTTTATATTTTCTATCGGGCTTTTTAAAAAGGTCGTTATCGCCGATACTTTCGCCGTTTGGGCGACCGAGGGCTTTGACATGGCCGCGAGCTTAAATTTGATCGAAGCTTGGGTGACTAGCCTTAGCTATACGTTTCAGCTTTATTTTGATTTTAGCGGATACTGCGATATGGCGATCGGCGCGGCATTACTTTTTAACATCAAGCTCCCGATAAATTTCAACTCGCCTTACAAGGCTTTAAATATTCAGGATTTTTGGCGCAGGTGGCACATCACGCTAAGCCGTTTTTTGAGAGATTACGTCTATATCCCGCTGGGAGGCAACCGCAGGGGCAAGGTGCGTACATACGTAAATTTAGCCGCGACCTTCGTGATAGGCGGCATCTGGCACGGAGCGGGCTGGACGTTTGTATTTTGGGGATGTCTGCACGGCGCAGCTCTGGTTATCCAAAGGATTTGGAGCGAGCTTGATTTTAAGCTAAATAAATTCGTAGCTTGGTTTATAACCTTTAACTTCGTAAATATCGCATGGGTATTTTTTAGAGCCAAGGAGTGGGACGACGCGCTAAAGGTGCTAAAGGGGATGTTTGGGCTGGGCGGCGGGCTAACTCTAAATTCGCGGCTAGAGAAAAAGGTCGGTTTTTTGAGGGAGTACGGCGTTAAATTTGGCGAGTGGAATCCAAATATACAAATAGACAGCACAAACACCTTGCTCTACTACTTGATCGCGGGTTTTACGGTCTCGCTACTGTTTAAAAACTCCGCGCAAAAACTGCAAGGCTTTAAGCTTGGCGGGCTAAATTTGACCCTTGCTGTGCTTTGTTTTACGCTGGGCGTTTTAAATTTGCACAAAATGTCTCAATTTTTATACTTTAACTTTTAGGAAAATCGTATGAAATTTAAAAAATGGACGTTTAGCTTTTTGGCCGCGGCGGCTTTGATTTTCGCGCTCGTGGCGGTTTTTAACTATCTGGTCGATCCATACAGGATTTACGATACGGATATCTTTAAAAATAAGCCCAGAGAGGATTTGCAGTCGCGCTTTATGAAGGTTTTAAAGATTCAAAAAATCAGGCCCGCGTCGATATTTTTAGGAAACTCTCGCCCTCAAACGGCTCTAAATTCGGCGCATAGGTATTTCATGCAGCCCGCCTTTAACGCGGCGGTATCAGGAGGCAATCTAAACGAAGCTAAAGCCTATCTAAAATGGGCGATAAAGCAGGGAAATTTAAAGCAGGCATTGCTAGTTTTTGACGATAAGACGATGCTGGGCGGCGGTAGCAAGGCCGATGATTTCGAGGAGTATTTTAAAAATCCTAGTGCGTATAAAATTTTATTTAGCTTCCAGACGCTTCGCGACTCGATAGCGACCGTCCTAAAATACGGCAAAACCCCGCTTTTTGAGCCCGACGGTAGACGGACCGAGGTGTCGCTGCTAGAAGAGGTGCGAAGAAACGGGGGCCACTACGAATACTCCGTAAAAAAGATAGAAAGCGGATATATGGCTGAGCGCAAAAGAGACGAGGTATCAAGGCTGTCTTATGAAAATTTTATCGAGATTTTAACGGATGCTCACGAAAATAATATAACCCTTGATATCGCTATAAGTCCGCTACATGCTAGGCTGCTTGAAGTTATGGACTACAGAGTCGGGCTTGACGCGGCGTGGTATGAGTGGAAAAAACAGATAACGGCCGTAAACGAAGAGGTTGCCCAGCGACTTGGAAAGAGGCCGTTTAGGATAGTGGATTTTGGCCTTTATAACGAGATAACGACTCAGGAGCTACCTAAAAACGCAGGCCAAATTTCGCCGTACTACTGGGAAGCTAGCCACTATAACGCAAGGCTCGGCGATATGATACTGGAGTTCTTGTCGGGGCAGGGCGAGCATGCGGGGCTAGGCGTAGAGATAACTAGCAAAAACATAGACGCGCACATAGAAAATCAAAAAAGCCTGAGAGCCAAATTTATAGATACGCGGGAGTATAGGCGCGAGGTTTTGGGCGAGTAGGTTTTGGGGCGGTAAATTTATTTAAAAGCCAAGATTTTATATAATCGCACAATAAAATTTAAAGGCTAAATTTGCAAAGATACCCCACAAAACAGATCAAAATCAGGGACGTAAAAATAGGCGGAGACGCGCCCATATCGGTGCAGTCGATGACGTTTAGTAAAACAAAAGACGTAAAAGGCACGCTAGAGCAGATACAGCGGCTTTATTTTGCCGGCTGCGATATCGTGCGCTGCGCCGTGTTTGACAAGGAGGACACTGCCGCGCTGCGCGAGGTGGTCAAATCTAGCCCGCTGCCCGTCGTAGCCGATATCCACTTTAATCACAACTACGCCGTGATAGTTAGCGAGTTCGTCGACGCTATCCGCATAAATCCGGGCAACATCGGCTCAAAAAAGAACATCAAAGCCGTCGTGGACGCGTGCAAGCAGCGAAATCTGCCTATCCGTATCGGCGTAAACTCGGGCTCGCTCGAAAAGCAGTTTGAGGACAAATACGGCCGCAGCGTCGAAGCGATGGTGCAAAGCGCGCTTTATAATATAAATTTGCTCGAGGATTTTGACTTTACCGATATCAAAATCTCGCTAAAATCAAGCGACGTCGAGCGCACGATGGCTGCTTACCGCGCGCTTAGACCGCTGGTAAATTATCCGTTTCACCTGGGCGTGACGGAGGCAGGCACGAGCTTTCACGCGACGATAAAGTCCGCTATCGCGCTAGGCGGACTGCTGCTAGAAGGCATCGGCGACACGATGCGAGTTAGCATCACGGGCGAGCTAGAAGAAGAGATCAAGGTCGCAAAAGCGATCCTAAAAGACAGCGGCCGCCAAAAAGAGGGGCTAAATATCATCTCGTGCCCTACCTGTGGGCGTTTGCAGGCTGATCTCATGGCTGCGGTAAAGCTCGTCGAGGAGAAAACCAAGCACATCAAAGAGCCGCTAAACGTCTCGGTGATGGGCTGCGTCGTAAATGCTATCGGAGAGGCCAAGGGTGCGGACGTGGCGATAGCATTTGGTAAAGGAAACGGTATGATAATGCGCAAAGGCGAGGTAGTCGCGAGGCTGCCCGAGAGCGAGCTAGTCGATAGATTTTTACTCGAGATCGACGACGAGATAAAGTCGCGGGCGTAAATTTCAGGCGTCAAATTTGACGTTTGGCGACGCTCGGCTCGGTCAAATTTGAGCCGATAAATTTGCCTCTGGCTCGGGTTTAAATTTGTTCGTCAAATTTGAACTCTATTTATCAGCGCGAGCCTGCGAAACCACGCTCTTTATGGCGCTAACTCAAATTTGACCGTTCAAATCTAAAGCAAATTTACGAGCAAGCGTCAAAATTGAATTCAAATTTTATAAAATCCGCCCAAACGCAGGCAAATTTAACAAAACTAAAGGATACGAAAATGGCAAAAGAAAACATCGATATGCACAATCTCTATGATCTAGATATGGAGCGCGCGATCCTCGCGTCCATCATCTATAGCGCGGACAATCTAAGCGAGATTTTCGATATCCTAAGCCCGTTTGACTTTTACCTGCGCGCTCACGGCGACGTTTACGACGCGATGGTAAAGTGCCTGAATGAAAATTTGCCCGTCGAAACGGGATTTTTAAAAACCAAGCTGGGGAGTAAATTTGACGAGAACGTGATGAGCGAGATCATCGGCACAAACTCGATCCTGGACGTCAAAAAGTACGCCAATGAAATCAAAGAAAAATCAATCAAGCGAAGCCTCGTCAAAATCGCGCACCAGATACCTAGCAAAGTGAGCGAGGATAAGCCTAGCCGCGATATGGTGGACGAGCTTAGTCAGAGTTTTTATTCGCTAGTGGACGGGCAGAGCGCGGGTGTCGTAAAGGATGCTCCCGTCATCATCGCAGACGTCATCGCTCATCTAGAAAAGCAAAAACTGCTAGAAGACAAAGATATCGTGGGCATCGACACGGGTTTTCGCCAGCTAAACGAGATGACGAAGGGCTTTAAGCACGGCGATCTCATCATCATCGCGGCACGCCCGGGTATGGGCAAAACGACGATCTGTCTAAATTTGATGAACCACGTGCTGATGCGCGGCGGCGGAGTGGTGTTTTTCTCGCTTGAGATGCCAGCCGAGCAGATCATGCTGCGTATGCTAAGCGCTAAAACCTCGATCCCGCTGCAAAACATAATGACGGCCAAAATGGACGACGAGGAGTGGTCGCGCCTAAGCGACGCGTGCGAGGATATGTCTAGTCGTAAGCTTTTCGTATACGATAGCGGCTACGTAAACATCCACCAGATCCGCACGCAGATGCGCAAGCTCAAGTCCTCGCACCCAGAGATCACTCTGTGTGTCATCGACTATATCGGCCTCATGATGGCGACGTCAAATTTCTCCGACCGCCACCTGCAGATCGCCGAAATCTCGCGCGGACTAAAGCTGCTAGCACGTGAACTAAACATGCCTATCATCGCGCTTAGCCAGCTAAACCGCAGCCTAGAGTCCCGCGCCAACAAACGCCCGATGCTAAGCGATCTGCGCGAAAGCGGCGCGATCGAACAGGATGCCGACATCATACTTTTCGTCTATCGCGACGAGGTTTATAAAGAGCAGATGGAGCGCGAGCGCATTTCGCGGCTGGAGGCCGAGGGCAAGGACGCGGGCGAGCCCGTATTTAGGCGCAACGACTATCAGGAAAAAGCTGAAATCATCGTCGGCAAAAACCGCTCGGGCGAGGCGGGCAGGACGATCGAGGTGGGCTTTCAGGGCAGATTTACCCGCTTTGTCGATACGAGCTTCGGCGGCGAGCCCAGCGAGAGCGCGATCTTTAATGAAAACGACAATCTCGACTACGTCTCGCAGCTGCAAGATCAGGGCTTTGAGGAGCCCGCTGCGGCGCGCCTAGATATGCCGAATACAGATGCGGCGCAGAATTTGCAACAGAATTTAGCGCAAAGCTTTAACGGCGCGGAGAGTTTTAACGAAGCGCAAAATAGCGGCGTAAGCTTAAACACAAGCTCCGCTAGTGCTAGAAACTCCGGAGTAAATATCGATTTTGACGAGATGCCTAGTTTCGGCGAAAGCGGTGATGAGCAGGACAGCGAGGAGATAGACGGCGAGTCTAAATTTAGCGCAGAGCATGACTTGGCAGAGGCGCAGCGCGCGGCACAGGACGCACCGCGAAAGCAAGAATTTAAGGGTCAAAATTTAGATGATACGAGAGTGGGCGGTGTCGTGCCCGAAACAGACGCGCATAAAAATTTAGCGGGCACTCCGCGAGGCGTAAAAGACACATCGCGGGGCACGAAAGGCGCGCGGCAAGATGCAAAAGGAGCATCGCAAGGCGCAGAGAAGGTAGCGGACGCGTCGCGAGGAGCGGAGAGTATGCAGCGAGAGGATGCCTCGTATTTTGAGGGTGATGATAGTGCCGATGGTGGCAGGTCGTCTTTTGAAGCGCAAGAGCGGCGGCAGGATGAGGCAAAATTTAAACCCGCACCGCCTTTAAATATCGAAGAGATGGGCATTCCAAAGATCAATGAGGCAAACAGGCTCGATGACGACGACGCGCCGCTGGATCTGTGAAATAGCGCTTAGGCTCGCGCTGATCGTTAGCGTTTTTTGTTTCGCGCTTTACGCGCAGGATTTCAGTGACGCGGGCTTTTGCGCGCTGGCGGTGTTTTGGGCTTACGCGCTATTTCGGGTGCTATTTAGCTTTTTTTACGAGGCGAAGCAGCGCGCCAACGCGGCGCTATTTCGCAGCGGCGGGACTTTGATTAAAATTTTTAGAGGCAGGCTGATAAGCGGGGTTTTAGCCTTCGCAGGCGCGATCCTTTTAAGCGCTACTTTGTCGCTTGGTCTAGCGGATCTGCGCGGCGCGGAGTTATTCGTGACGCTAGCGGCACTGCCTGCAGCTCTTGCTCTGATGCGCCTAGCGGTGCTGAAGCTCAGCCTAAAAGAGATTAAAAATCCTAGAATTTTATCGCTCAAACTTAGCATTTTGCTGCTCGCCGCGCTTGCCGTAGCGGTAAATTTCGCCATAAATTTAGCCTATTTGCGACTTGCGGACGCTGCGGATTTAGCCGCACACGCTCAAAATTCCGCGATAAATTTTACTCCGCCCGCCCGCACCGCCGCATCCATGGGAAATTTAGCGATAAACGACGCTTTCGCGCCCGTCGGAAATTTTGCAACAGATAATGCCGCTAAATCCGCTAAGAATTCTGCGGCGAATAACGCTGCCATAGTTATTAGAAATTCCGAGACGGATAATGCCGTCAAGCCCGCGCCGGATGCCGCCAAAAAACCTACCGCTTCGCCCGCAAATTTTAAAGCGGGCTCCGTCAGAGCGGCGCAGGTCTCGGCTGCAAATTATAAGGCAAATACCGCCGCTGCGCTGCAAATCAACGCTAAAAATTCTACGGCAAGCTCAGCCCCAGCGCAAAATTTAAATTTAACTCAAACTCCCGCCGCACCGAGTATGGCTGCTGACAGTTCCGCCAAAAAATCCGCGACAAGCTCCGCATTA
>JBHRQF010000069.1:0-6990 GCA_042645325.1 Campylobacter sp.
ATAGCTTTAGTTATCCAGTCTTCTTCGCTCTTGTCTATTTTAATAACTTCTTTTAGTAATTCCTCGCTGGGTCTGCTTTGGTATATCTGAATTTGTCTTTTTACGTCTTCTTTATTTTTTGAAGCCTGCGTTTGCTCGTTCGCCAAATTCGTCTTAGCGGTTTTATCTGCAAGAGTTAAATTTGACTTGAAATTTGTCGTAGAAATGTTTAAATTTGAGCCATTTATCATTTTAAGCCTTTAAAATGAGTTTTAAGCTATATCGGCAAATTTGAGAAAAAATTTAGGGTAAAGATAAGAAAAGCTATCAAATTTAGCCCCCGTTTCGAGAGCTAAATTTAATCCAATTTTGAACGCAAAAAAGATAAGCGGAAGCATCTTGCGATGAATTTAAATGTTTTCTACTTCGCTACGCTTGCAGCTAAATAGAAGAAGTGAATTTCCTCCCAAGACTAGGCATGTAGTCTGTCGCAGGGGAAAATTTTCTAGCTCATTTAAAGACGCTTAAAAAGACGCCGCGCAAAATTTACTTTTCGCTGGACTTTTTCGTTACCAGATCGCACTTAGCGCCGCGAGTAATCATCAAGGACTGATCATAAAATAAAATAAGCACCACCGAAACGCCCACGCCTAGAGCTAGCGAGACCGTCGTGGTCGTGATCGCGTTATCGAAAAATATAATTAAGTATTCGTTTTTCTTAGCTATATCGGGCTCGTTTAGAAACGAAAACAGCGCCAAAATTCCTTTATACGCATAGACTCCGGGCACCATCGGCAAAAGAGCGGGAAACGCGATGATTTCGGCCGGCACTTTTAGCCGTTTGGCAAAGAGCATACCTAAAATCCCGCTTAAAAATGATACTATGAGGGTAGCGACGCTGATGTTAAAAAATCCCATCTGCATGATCCAAAAGCGGCTAGCGTGCGCAAATGCCGCAAGTAGCGCACAAAATGCGAGAGTCCTTTTTGGCGGCGAGCTAGCGTAGGCAAAGCCAAGCCCTGCCACCGCGGCAAAAGCGCCGTCTATGAGAGTCGCAGTCAAAAGCTCAAACATGTAAAATCTCCGCGCTGCTAAGCGAGAGCGTGATATAGACACCCACCGCTATGCAAAGTATAAGGATGCCCGTACTCACGGCCCTGCTGATGCCTACAAGCGTGTTATCGTTTAGGATATCAAAGACCGAGTTTATGAGAAAAACGCCCGGCATCAAAAAGAGTATCGATGAGCCGATCGCCACGTCGCTAGTGTGCGTAAAGCCGTAAAATACGCCAAGATAGGCGATAAACGAGACTACAAACGAGGTCAAAACGTACTGGATTTTTAAATTTACGCCCATTTTAGCAAGCGTAAATCTAAGGCTATATCCCACGAGCGTCGCGAAAAATACGCAAGCTACCGAGCCGGCATCGCCGCCAAAAAGCCTGCAAAACGCCGCATTTGCAAGGCTGATCAAAATAAGAGAGCTTGTAAATTTATTCGCCCCTATTCGCATGACGCCCTCAAACTGCTCTTTGGCTTCATCAAGGCTCAAATTTTCATCCAATATCCGCCAGCTAAGCGACGAAAGCTCGGAAATGCGGTTAAAGCTCACCTGCCCTAGCGGGATCTTTTTCACGTAGGTTCGGCGCAGTGAGTTGTCGGCCGAGTCCATCACGCTAATGGTAAAATACTTTACGAAAATCGTCACGCTAACGTCGTAGCCGTAGCGCCTAGCCACGCGGTCGACGCACTTTTCGACGCGCGCGGTGTAGGTGCCCGCGCTCACCATCGCACTCGTGTAGTCAGAGAGAAAATCGGTTAAAATTTGGATATCTGGCTTTGCGCTCATTTTTCTGCGGTTTTAAATTTGATAAAAAATAAAGCAAGCTGCGCGAACAACATCAGCTTCATCGTCCACTCGCTAGCTACGTGCATCTGCGCAAACTCGGCCGTCTGCGTCGCCGCCTCGCCAGCCGCCTGCGCGTCCATGATGTAGGGCGTGAAGTAAAATACGAACGAGAGCGCGAGGGCTAAATTTATCGCACAAAGCATATTCATGCTAAATTTAGCGCCGAATTTAACGCTGGATCTAAACGAGGCAAGCTCGTAAAGCGCGATCAGGACGCTAACGGCTAGCAAGGCGTAGTTAAATTTAACAAATATTGTAGCCATCAGTTTGCCGCTTTGAAACTGCGTGAGTACGCCCTCGCCAAGTATGCTCTGCGGATAAAAAATCGTGGGTGCAACCAGAGCGCCAAGAGCGAGCTCCGTGCCGATGAGCGCGCCAAGAAGCAAAAAATAAACGCTTTTCATAATTTTCCTTTTTTTGATTTACCGCACGCATTTTAGGGTTATAGCATTTAAAATCCGCTAAATTTGAGCAAGAAAGGCGGAAATTTGCGAGCGCTAAATTTGACGCAAACTGGGGCAAATTTAGTTTATTGCCAAAGCCCAAACCGCGAGCAAATTTAAAAATTCGTAAATATATTTCGCGCGACGAATCCGCGGTCAAATCCAGCTAAATCCTTGTAAAACTCCGCCTCGAAGCCGTTAAATTTAAGCGCGCTTTGCATACTTTCTCGCTGATCGTAGCCCATCTCGCAGGCTAGGTATTTTACGCCGCGATTTCGCGCGAGAAGCACGATATTTTTTAAAATTTCATCGCCTTTTGCGCCGCCAAAGAGCGCCTCGTGCGGCTCGTTTAGTACGAATTTATCAAGCTTGTAGTCCCGCGCGATGTAAGGCGGATTTGAAACAAGCAGATCAAATCGCCCGTAAATTTGATCCAGATACGAGCATTTTACGAACTCTATCCTATCCTCTACGCCAAATTTCGCGGCGTTCTGCCTAGCTAAATTTAACGCATCGTCGCTGATATCGGAGGCTATGATTTTAGCGTTTGAGTTTAGCGCGAGGCAGATGCTGATTATCCCGCTTCCCGCTCCGATCTCGGCGACTAGGGGCGGCCCTTTTAGCGCGGGTAAATTTGACAAAATCTTAAGCGATTTTTCGACTAAAATTTCAGTTTCCGGGCGCGGGATCAAGACGCCCTTTTTTACGTTAAAACTAAGTCCGTAAAAGCCCGCCTCGCCTGTGATATATTCAAGCGGCTCGTGATTTGCGAAGCGCTTTGCTAGCGCAAAATATTCGTCCGCATCCTCTATCTCGCGGTTTAAATTTAAAAATATCCATTCGATTTTTACGCCTAGGTGTCGCATCAAAAGAGCCTTGGCTACGCGCGCTGGATTTGCGCCGCTTATCTCGCACGCAGGCGCGATCTGCGAGGCGGCGGCTTTTAGCGCGTCATTTACCGTCATTTTCCAGCTCGTTTATACGCTCAAAGAGGCTTGGGTGCGAGTAATAGACGAACGCATAGAGCGGATGAGCCTTCGGGAAGGCCTTGTTTTCGGAGCCTAGTTTTTTTAGCGCGCTTATCATGTCGGTTTTGTTTGAGATTTCGCCCGCGAATCTATCGGCGCCAAATTCGTTCGCGCGGCTAAAATACGAGCTAACCGGCGAAAATAAAAACCCGAAAATCGGCGAAAAAAGCAGTAAAAACACGATCACTCCGCCGCCTGCCGGGCTGAGCCCCAGCGCGCCATACGCCGCGTCAGGGATGTTGCCGAATATAAAAAACATCGCAAAAAGCATAACCGCGCTTAGAGCGATCATTTTTAGTATATCTTTGTGCTTAAAGTGTCCAAGCTCATGCCCCAAAACGGCGATTATCTCCTCTAAACTTAGTTTTTTAACGAGCGTGTCGAAAAGCACCACGCGTTTAGTCGCGCCAAGGCCGCCAAAATAGGCATTTAGGCGGTTGTCGCGCTTGCTAGCGTCTATCGTAAAAACGCCGCTACTTTTAAACCCGCACTGCACTAAGAGCCCTTCTATACGGCTTTTTAGCTCGCCCTCTTCTAGCGGCTGCATTTTATTAAAAATAGGCGCGATGAGCGTCGGGTAGATGAGATTTATAACAAACGCGACCCCAAAGCTCAGCAAAAACGCCCAAAACCACCAAAACTCGCCCAAAAATCTAATGCAAAGTAGCACCAGCCACACAAACAGCGTGCCAAACACTAGCGTTAGCGCGAGCGTTTTAAGTAGATCGAGCGCGAAAATTTTAGGCGTTACGTTTGAAAAGCCGAGCTTTTTATCTTTGACGAAGGTTTCGTAGATATTTAGCGGTAGCTCCAGCAGCGACGAGATGATCAAAAAGCTCATCACAAAGATGATATGATCTCGCAGTTCTCCGGCTTTGTAGGCGCTCTCATACAGCTCGCCCAGCCCCCAGCACGCCCACATCACAAATATCGCAGCGTGATAAAATAGGCTTGTTATCTCAAATTTTTGATTCGTTATCGCGGCTGCGGCGGCTGATTCGTACTCGCCCTGCTCTAGCACGACGGCGGGCTTTTTAGCCTCCGAGCGGATGAAGTTTATCTGCAATATCGCCAAAATCGCCTTTGCGGCAACGTAAAAAAAGTAAATACCAAGCAAAAAATAAAACATATTTTTCCTTAAATTTTATAAAGACTAAAGCAGCCGTAGTCGGTGCGTACGGCCAAAAATTCCTCGCCGTTTATGCGCTCAAATTTCGCTTCGCAGCGTTTCACGACGTGCGAGAGCTCAAAGCTAAGCTGCAAATTTCCGCTTTTTAGATCGATGATGCGAGCCTTGTCGTAGTTTATTAACGCCAGCCGCGAACCGTCCGCGCTAACGCAAAACTCGTCCGCTTCGGCGCATTCGCCTTGCAGCCACGCGGGCTTTAGCCGCTCGCCGCTTGCAGCGTCAAGGCAAACTAACTTGCCTGTGTAGCGCTCTTTGCCCAGTAGCGAGCCGTCCGCTAAAAAGCAAATTTTATCAAAAATGCCGAAGTCGCCTTTTATTTCGTTTAAAATTTCGCCGTTTAGCGTGTTTAAAATTTTGATCTCGTTTTGCTTGCAATGAAGCGCTAGCCGCATGCCGTCATCGCTAAGCACGGCGCACAAGGTCGGTGTATAGCTTTTCATCTCGGATCTGTACTCGCTAAGAGGCGAAATCTCGTCACCGCGAAAAGTAAAAATTTGACCAAACATCGCAAGCGCCGCCGTATCTTTCGCAGCGCAAACAAAACTCGTAAATTCTTTGCTATTTTTAAAGCTTAACCCTTGAGAGAGATCGCTAAATTCGCCCGTTGCGGGATCAAATTTAAAGATAAAGTGATCCAGATCCAAAAGCAAAATTTTGCCCACGCGCTCCGCTTGCCACGCAAGCGGCTTTGGCAAGAGGGTCTGCTGCTTTACGGCGCCGCTTGCGTCCAGTATGATTAGAAAATCATCCAGCGCGCCGCCTTCTTTGTAGCCGCCGCATTTATAGACGAAAAGCTCGTCTTCCGCGCCCGCAAAGGCCAGCGCGCCCGTATATCCGCCGCCGATATAGACATGCAAACTCGCCTTGCCCGCTTTGGCGCCGCTGTTTTGCAGGACGTTGCCCTTTTTCAGGCTCTCCCACTCCTTTTTCACGCAGGCTTTTTGCGCCTCGCCAGCGCTAGCAAACTCCTTTTGCGTCTGCCTCGTTTTGCCGTTTTTGATGCTCTCGCTAGCTAAAATTTGACCCTCTACGCGCAAATTTAGGCGATCGCCGTTAGCTAAATTTACGAGACTTGCCATCAAATTTACTTTAAAAAATTATCGTAAAACGAGCTGATAAAAAGCACCAAAATGATAAACGGCACGACGAATTTGATATACCAAAACCAGATATTTACGAGTTTTGCGTATTTTTCGCTGCCTTGCATTATCTCGCGTTTGGCTTCGTCTTTTAGCACCCAGCCTACAAATATCGCGCATCCTAGCGAAGTTAGCACGAAAAATATCGTGGCGCTGATGGCGTCGTATGCGTCAAAGATATTTTTACCGAAAATTTTAACGTCCGCAAGCAGGTTTGTAGCCATCAAGGACGGTAAATTTCCAAATATAAATATCGTGCCTAGAACCAGCAAGATCGCGCTTTTGCGCTTGATTTTAAATTTCTCCTGAAGTGTCGTAATGATAACCTCGTAGATCGGCAGCGAGGTCGTGAGCGCTGCGATCATCAGTAGCGCAAAAAACGCGACTGCGAAAAATCCGCCAAAAGGCATATGCGAAAAAACGATCGGCAAGCTCTTAAACACGAGGCTTGGGCCGCTATCGGGCGAGACGCCGTAGCTAAAGAGCGACGGAAATATCATAAAGCCCGCAAGCACGGCGATGAGGGTATTTAGGATGCCCGTGATGATAGAGATTTTAACCAGCCCTTCGTCCTTTTTAACAAAGCTTGAAAGCGTAATCATCACGCCAAAACCAAGCGAAAGCGCGAAAAATACCTGCCCCAAAACCTCGACGAAAAGCTTTAAGCTTATCTTTGAAAAATCTGGCGTGAGGTAAAATTTAACCCCCTGCGCCACGCCATCTAAGGTCAAGTTTTTTACGATCATCACGATCATTAGCACGAAAAGTAGCGGCATGAGGTACTTCGCCGAACGCTCAATACCGCCGACGGCGCCCTGCACCAAGATCGCGTAGTTTACGAGTACGAACACGAGCGTGGCAAAACTGATAGCCAGCGGATCACTCACGATATTTTGCTCGTAAAACGCGCTCGTAGCCTCAAAGCTAAGCACCTGCGAGAGATCGAGCATGCCAAATGCGATCTGAGCGATGTAGTTTAGCACCCAGCCGCCGATAACCATGTAGTAGGCCATGATGCCAAATGCCCCAAGCAGCCCCATCCAGCCCACGATTTTCCACGCCGGATTTATATTTTTACCGCCGAATGCGTCCACGGCGTTGCATTTTAGGCGTCTGCCGATCGCATTTTCAGCTAAAATCATCGGTATACCGATCACGATCATCGCGATACAAAACACGAGTACGTAGGCGCCGCCGCCGTTTTGCCCGACCAGATACGGGAAGCGCCACGTCGCACCAAAACCGACCGTAGCCCCTGCAACGGCTAAAATGTATGTGAGCTTTGAACTCCACGATTTTCTAT
>JBHRQF010000070.1:0-6972 GCA_042645325.1 Campylobacter sp.
TAATAGGGTGAGTATACTATTTGACATAAGCCTAGAAATTTCGGTCGATACTGGGAAATATATACATGAACCTAGCTCGCACGGATACGACAAAGAAGACAATGAATACTATTGCAAAGAGTATAAAAAAACGGTCTTTAAAGTAAAAGAAGATCTTCGAGATATATTATTTTTGGTAGACTATGATCAGGATAAAAAAACCATAGGCGCTCCATTTCCTACTCACGAAATACGCATACACGGTGATATAGATGAATATGAAAAAAGCTTTACTTCAGATGAATTTATATATGACTAATCCCCAAACCCATACCCGTTATCGCTCACGGCTTGCGCCACGGCTTGCGGAGTAGCTTGCGATCCGTATAAATTTATATCGATCTTTTTGTTATCGGTTATTTGATTTTGGCTCGTTTGCGACCTCATCTCGCGGCGGTCTTGCGTGACCTGGTCCACAGATCCGGCCGTCGTTTGCGGCGCTTCGTCATTAAACCAGCTAAAAGGATTATACCAGTTAGTTTCCTTGCCGTCGCCGATGCCTAGTATATCCTTCGCGCCTTGCGTGGCAGATCCCGCGAAGTCCGTAACCGCTTTTATACTATCGGTTACAAATGCAAATTTCTCCGCTAGCCAATCAAAAAAGCCCGCAAAAAAGCCTTTTATCCCCTCAACGACTGCATCAAATTTCTGCAATATCCACTCGCCTATATTGCCGAAAAGATCGCGCCACCAATTAAGCTCCTCGCCAAAAGCTTCTATCCACTGCGCGCCCTTGATTTTGACGATGTCGATTATTAAACCGACGGCGGTTATGATGTTTGCTAGCGCCTCAAAAGGATACAAAAGCACGCTAAGCACTGCGCCTAGAGTCTGGCCAAAGCTAGCGCCCGTATCTTTTAACGCTCCTAGCTCACCCTCGCTAGCTTTTGTAACGCCAAATAGTGCTCCAAAGAGATCGACAATCGGAGCAAAGGCGGACTTTATCGCATCCCACGCCCTGCTAAAGCTATCCGTTAGCGGTTTTAGTCCGGTCATTATGCCATCAAAAAATCCGCTAAAAAATGCCTTTAACTCATCCCAATATTTATAAGCCACAAAAGCGACGGCCGCGAGCGCCGTCAAAACAAGTCCGATAGGATTGCTCAAAAATGCCGCGCTAAGCACTCTAAAAGCTACCCCGATATTTTTGAGAGCTCCGACGAAAAGAGCGGATTTTGAGCTAGCTGCCGCGGTGCTAGCGCTCCAAAGAGTAGATGCCCTCGTAGCCGCGTTTAGCCACATTGCTTTAAATCTTGCCGCGATACCGCAATCTTTTAGCGAACCGCCTAGCTGCAAGCAATCAAACGGCAAAAGCTGCAATACTTTACGGTAATTTCCAAGCATCAACGTCGCAAGGCTCAATGCGGCTTGCTTCGCGATGAGCGCCGTTCTAACGGCCGTTAAAGCGATAACCGCACCGAATGAATATTTTATTAAATTCGGGAATGCGCCGGCAAAACCCGAAACGGCGTAACTGATATTTTTAATGCCGTCTAGGACTAAATTTAAAGCTGGTAAAAACGCCGAGCCGACATTTATTGCGATCTCGTTAAACGCACTTTTCATTAGTTGGATATTGTTTGCCGTCGTTTCGCTTCGCGACTTAAATTCTCTATCCATCGATCCGGCTTTTGCCTTGTCCGCGCTTAGCTTCATCGCCTTATCGTAGTTCTCGATCGCGCCCGTTACTAGCGAGAGATCATCGCCGAAGTTTTTACCGAATATCGCCGTTAAAACGCCCGTTTTGCTCTCTTTTGGGATTTTTGAGAGAGCGTGCAAAAAGTCGGTTAAAGCTTTTTGAGGGTTTTTGATGATCGCTTGTTTTAGCTCTTTGCCGTCGATACCGATCTGCTCAAATGCTGCTTTAACTGAGTCGCTTGCGTTGTCAGCGTTGTTTAGCGTCGTTAGCATGGAGTTGATCGCGGTCGCGGCTACTTCGGGGGCTTTGCCTAATGCTATAAAGCTGCTCGCAAGTCCGCTCGCGGCGTCTGCGCTAAGCCCGAAGTCTTTGGCATTACCCGCAATACGCCCTAGAGCATTAACTATTTTGTTTGCGGTGGCCGCGGAGTTGTTTGAGATGTGATTTATCGTGTCGCCCAGCTCGCCCACGCGCTTAACGTCCATGCCAAATATATTCATCATCGTGGCCATATTATCGCCCGCTTCTTTTGCGCTCATATCAAAGGCGACGCCCATCTTTGCCGCGGTAGTCGTGAAGTCCATTAAATTTTCTTTAGCGATGCCCAGCTGCCCGCCGCTTGCCGTGATTTGAGCTAGCTCATTGACGCTTAAGGGGATCTCGCGGCTCATCTTCATAATGCCGTCCGCAAATTGTTTAACGTCATCCGCACCGTTAAAATCAACTACTTTTTTGACGTCGGCCATAGAGCTTTCAAAATCGATTGCTGCGCTTATGGGTTTTGAGATAGCCATGATACTACCCACGGCGGCCAAAGCTTGGGTTTTTAGCCCCTCTAGGTTTTTCTTGGCTTCTTCGATGTCTAAATTTAGCTTGTGCGTTACGGCCTTTTTGATGTTTTCTTTGAGATTTGCTAGGTCTGCATTGATCTTAGCTCCTTGGAGAGGATTTACTTTAAGCTCGTTTAGGCCGTTTTTATAGGCTTGCATCGCGCCCTGAGTAGCTTTATTTATCTGATCGCTTAGGCTAGTGGCTTGTTTATTGATCGACTTCATCGCCTTGTCGAAGTCGCTTAAGTCCATCCCAAAGGTTAGAGTTGCATTTTTTGCCATTTTCAGCCTTTTTTTATCTTGATATTATTAAAATTAAGATGCAAATTTATACAACGGAGGCGCTAAAATGAACGATCTATTTATCGGCGTCGTATTCTATTTTGCTTTTATGTTTTTCGGGCTTCTTTTTCTTGCTATTTGCGCTTTTTGGTATATTTCTATCCCGCTATTTTGTATTTATGTTTATTTTAAATATTTCAAAAAAGAGAAAAAATTTGAAGCTAGGGTTTTAGAGCCTTAAAACTCTTTTGCAAGCTTCAAGGCTATCTCATAATAATCCACGAACTCGTTAAATTCCAAGCTCATGATGTCTTTTAGGGTAAAGTGCAGGGAGTGCCCTATTAGAGCAATCCCCTCGGTTAGTTTTTTACGTCGATGCCCATAAACGCGCTAACTCTTTTTGATAGCGCGCTCCATTCATTCATCGGTAGGGAGTTTAAAAACTCTTTATCCATCTCGCCGTCGCTCATTTCGATTAACATCAACTTTGCTTGCTCGATCTCGTCTTTTGTCTTGTTTTGGACGCTTTGGATGAGCGCTAGCGTCGGAGCTTTGAGCTCCACCGTTTGACCGTCACCAAAGACAAATTCAGTTCTTGGTATTTCTATTTTTTTAAGTGCCATTTTTACTCCTTAAGATATGTTTTTCCTGATGGTCTCATAAAGATCCTCGCCGTTTACGGCATAAATTTTATTTTCTACGTCGTATGATAGCGTGGTCTTTTTTTCGACTTCGTATTTAACGACTAAGCAGCTCATCTCAATGCTCATATTAGCCTCTTTGTTCATCTCAAATTTAGGCGCTTCGAGCACTTTGACGTTGCCCTCAAACGTCGCCACGATAGCCACGTGTTTACCCTCGCTTCCGCTGTGATTGGCTTTGATATAAACTTTTTGCTTAGTCTTTGTGTTTAAGAGCCCAAAATAAGTCTCGCTGACGTTATTAACCGTAAATTTTGCCGATAGCGGTTTGAGAGTCGGCAAAACTAGCTCGTATTTTCCGATCTCCGATGCGGCCTCTATCGTCTCATGCTCAAATTTGGGCGGCTCAAAATCTACAAGCTCGCCAAAAAGCCCGATCCCGTCAATAAAGAAATTTCCGCCCGTTATTGCTTGCGCTTTCATCCTATAACTCCTCGATTAAAACTTGCGAATAGTCAGTGACCCGGTAAATTCTATTCGTGATATTTTTGATTAGCGGCATCTCCTGCACTCTGTGTTTGATGTAAATTTTACCCTCGCTGATCGTTTCGTTGGTATTTAAATCAAGCGGCACTGTCACTTCAAAACCTACGGCGACGTTGTTCGCCACCAAACGGCGATAAAATGCCTCAAGGCTATCGACTACGTTTTTGAGCACGTCGCGCATCCTCTTATCGATCGCGCGCTTTTGAGCCTGAAAAATCGTCTCGATCGCCGTGTAAAATATAACATAGGTGTGCATGCTGGTAAAATCCTCGTCGCGCGTTTCGCCACCCCACGCCCTGATACCGTCATCCACGTAAGCTATCGTGATGCCGTCGCTTCTTAGCCTATCGGCTTCGCAATCCACACCCTGGATAAACTCCACATTATCCACGATCGCGGTAATGCCCGGAATTACCCTATTTGAATACGTTTGCGAGAATCCGTATTCCGTCTCACTCATAACTTTGGCGTAAAGAGCGATCAGAAACATGCTAAGCGGGCGAATAACCTTATCTACTCTTTTAACTTTTTGAAACGTTATGATCGCCGTTTTCGTGGCTAGCGTTTGGACTGCGGCCTTTGCGGTTTGCTCATTTGTCGCATCGACTTCGATAGCATAAACGGCTCTTAGATACTCGCCTAGCTGCTTAAGTTTTTCATAAACGCCTGCGTCGTTGTATTCAGGCGCGGCGATAAATTTAGGTTTTGCCATTACCACGTTTTCGGCTTTTTTTAGCACGTCAATAGCGTTTAAGCAAGATGTTAAATTCTCCTGCTTTTTTGCGCTCGCGTCGCTATTTGTGCTTTGCTTAAACGAGCTTAACACTACTTGCGTATGAATTCCGCATGCCTTTAGGTCTTCAAGCGCGTTTTTAATCGTGCCGCCTTCTACTGCTTTAAGTGCATCCTCGACGGTGCTATAAACGTAAAGCCCCGCGGTTAGTTTGCTGTCGTCGCCGACTATTGCGATCGGGCGGCGATTGTTGATCTCGTATGGGTTTAGCGAGCCGTTATAAAGCTCGACATTGACGCCGTATTTACTTGGCATTTTTTACCTCACTTTCTAAAATTTATTTATTATTTCTACTTGAAGCTCTTTGTTTAACGTTAGAGCCAAAAAACTTTTTAGCGTGCTAAGACTATTTAAAACACCCTCATCGCTAAACGTAGAGCCTAAAAGTATGCATCCCTCGGTATGTTTCGGGTAATTCCCAGAATGTATCTCTATATAACGGTCTTTAGGCACTTTTTCGTTGTAAAGCACCGGCAGAACACGGTTAAATCTGGCCGAATGATGCCAAAACACGTCATAAATGCCCTCGGGTATGCGTCTATCTTTGCCGCGCGCGGTAGTATCTGGTCCTGCAGGCTCTAGCGTGTAACCATTTAAAAAGACTTTATCATTAAAAAGTAGCTCGAATTCGCCGAGCGTGCCGTCTTTGATATTTTTAAATCTCGTGATTTTTAGCTTCATTTTAAATTCCTTTCATAGTCGCTCATTTCATCGCCGTAGTCTTTTGAGGCGATTGCGTCTATCTTTTTATCTGCGGCTTTGTTGATTTTTCGTCTGACCCATTCTGCACCCATAAAGGCGATAATCCCGCCGATAGCTAGCGCAAACTCAACGTCGTGTATAAAAAATTTCACGATCGCAAATGTAGCCCAGCAAAGAAACATAGCCGTAAAAGTAGCAGCGGTAAAAGCCCACTTGGTGCGATGTTTTCTAGGTTCTCCGTCTTCATTGAGTAGTCCTAAAATGCCGCCTATCGCGCCGACTAGCAATACCCAGAGCAGATATAGGTATTCTTTACAGAGAGGACTCATCCTATCGCCGCCCCGAAAATCAAAGCGAGCAAGATCGCTAAAGCTACCTCTAGCACTCTTTTTTTGCCGATCCTAAAGCCCATGATTTTTCGAATTACCAGCTCACTCATCGCCTATTTCCTTGCTCTTTTCGTTAGCTTGCGACGCGCAGCCCTTTAAAAGCTCCTCGCAAGTTTTATAGTATTGCATCAACTCGCGCGCAGTTTGCATATTTTCATGATCGTATTTTGGCTTATTTGGCATTTTATTTATACAACGTATCGGAACTAATTTTCTCATTTTGAACATCCTTTTAAAAGCCTATCCGCCGCTACGGCGTATTCCATAAGCTCCTTAAACGTCTGTGGGTCGTTTGGGTCGTATTCGGGCGGCGTAGGCAAATCCTCGCGCTTTATGCAAGCTACGGGCGTTTTTACCTCTTTATACTGGGTGCGGGCGATGATTTGCGGCTCTTTGCCCGCACATCCGGCTAGCATTAGTGCGCAAGCTAGCACGCATAAGGTTTGAGTGTTTCTCATCTTAGCCCCTTAAATGCCTTAGCCGCTACGCTCGCCGCGTCCTCGTAAAATTTCAGTTTTTCTTGACACTGTGCGTCTTTAGCAGGCGCGGCTAGTTTTTCAAATCTCGCTTTTGCTCGTTTGGCTTCTTTGATAGCGTCTTGTTTTTTTGCCTCCAGCGCTTCAAATTTAGCGTTTTGCAAGTCTATACGCATATTGCACTCGCTCACATTTGCCGCGTAAATTTGATTTGCTGCCTCTTTGAGGGCTAGCTTCGTTTGCTCTTTTTCCAGCTTGTCTTTGGCATCTTGCGTTTCGGCTTTTGCGCTACTTAGAGCGCCGTTTAGCCGCCATATCTCAAGCCCGGCGCCGCATAAAGCTATTAGCAAAGCGACGCCGACTGATACCATAAATTTAACGCTTAAAAAATTCATTTTTAACCCTTTAATGCATCTACGATTACGACTATTGCTACAATAGCCGCCGCAATAATCGCAAAAGTCTTAGTTGAAGTTTTCATTTTTTTACCCTTTTTAGCGGATGAAACGCCCAAACCGTTTTTAGCACTTTTTTATCGCCGTCTTCGATAAACTCGTGCCAATTTTGGGGATTTGCGCCGGCTATATCCATGAGCTTCCACCCCACGTAAATGCGGCAATAAAAGCCGCTTAAAA
>JBHRQF010000071.1:0-6941 GCA_042645325.1 Campylobacter sp.
ATTACCTAGCGTTTACTAAAATATACTCTAGAGATTTAAAATTTGAAATATTTTTAACATGCCGAGCCAAATCGACTCGGCAAATTGGATTATTTTAAGTAGCTTCCTTGAGTAGGAGTAGTAGAGACGTCAGAGTTTTCCTGTTCGCTTCCCTTATATTGCAAAGCATCTTTGCCCTTTAAAAAGGCAATAATTGCCCCAAGGTCGCTATATTTTGTTTTAGCGGCAACGGTTTTCATTAGATTTCTCATATTTCCGCCATAGTCAGAATCGTTTAGATAACCAGAAAAAGCAGCCTCTATACCCTCCGCGCTTACTTTGGTTAACTTTTCCGATGTGCCGTAAGCTCTTTTACTTCCATCTTCACCGTGACAAGAAGCACAATTTTTAGCATATAGCTCACGACCCTTTTCTACACTATATCTTCTTTTGCTGTCTACGCCGATATTTAAAAACTTACCGCCGCTATCAGTCTCGGGAGCTTTTTCATAAACATTTATACTTATATTTTCGTCTTTAGAATATTTTTCTACTAAATTTTTTAGTTCTTTTGCAAATTCACCCTTTGCCTCAAATATATAACTCGACTCATCGGCGGCATTTAAAGAAAAAGCAAAAAGACACGCTAAAAGCGAAAAACGCATAAATTTCATGAAAAACCTTTTTAATAAATTTAAAAATCCCAAGCAAGGGAAATTTGCTTGGGATTATAGCATAAAACTAACCTTTTCGATTAGAAGCTATATTTAGCCTCAAATCTTATGCGGTCGTGTTTATTTTTGTGATCTCCATCTTTTTCTTTAGCAGCTGCATAGAATGTAGAGAAGTTAAGCTTTTTGCTGTAGGCATAGCTACCGCCGACATTCCACTCATCTCTATCAACTCTCTTGAGGTATCTATGGCTATAGCCTTTGCCATCGATATAGTTAGCATACAAGCCAAACTCGTTAAATTTATATGATGCTCCGATAAACCAATAGTCGTTTTTATCTTTAATGTTGTTATAGTATTGAGCACTACCGTTCATTACTGAGTTAAGTAGTTTACCTGGGTTAATTAGTTTGCCGTTATCTTCAACAGTTACGAAAGATTTTTTATTGTCTTTAGCTTTGTAGTAGATATAACCTGCATTCAAACCGACTCCGAAAAATCCTACGTCGCCTTTAGCTGCGAAGAAATTTGCATCGCCGAAGTTATTATCGTCTGATTCATTATGAACATATTGTCCTTGTAAGCCTAGTTTTACTGCATCTAGATCAAATTTCAAAGCTGCATCGGCTGCAAATAGATTTGCGGTATCTTCAAGGTATGCCCACCAAGCTTTAAAGTTTACAGGATCATAGCTTCCCATTGCACCCACGCCATAGTAGTTAAGGCTTTTTGATCCTGCTAGGCCTGATAGTAGTCGACCGTCATAGTCAATGCTATCGGTTTCAAGTGCGTCAAAAGCAACACCAACCAAAGTAAGACCTGATATATCAGTGTTTTGTACTCTTAAGCCAGTTCCTACCAAATCATCGTCAAAATATGTTTTAACAAATTGCTTGCCAGCTGTTATTGCAGTATTGTTTATGTTGTAGCCAAGATAAAATTCTCTTACACCAAATGAGCTTGTAGTATTGGTGGTATCGCCATTAAATCCAGAACCGTCACTTGCTGCGTATCTTAGACCCAAAACACCAAAGAAGTTATCATCAAGAGCAGCCTTAAAGGTACCTACGAATCTGAAGTTATGATTTGCATTATTTTTGTTGAATGCGCCTGGCATACCATTCCAGCGGACTTTATTGTGAGTATATCTATATCTTGCAAATCCTGAAAAATCTACGTCTTTAATAGCTTCTTCAAGCGGAGTAGCATTTAAAGTAGAGAAAGCGCCTAGCGCAACCAAAGCAGCTAAAGAAATTTTAGCAAGTTTCATAAGTTCTCCTTTATAAAAGTTTTATAGTCATAATTCTAGCACAAAATCGGTCGTGGTAAGCTTAATGCAAAAATTTAACATAAATAATCATAAAACACTAATATATCAAGCTGTTACAAGGCCATTTTTGATACTTAATATTATTAAAATAAGAATACTGCCAACAAAGCTTAAATATGAAAGCTTAATTTCAAGGATTTTTGCGAGATAAAAAGATAAAAAAGGGGACGCACATCCCCTTCTTAAAAGGAGTTCTAACTTTGATTGCTTGTGAGAATTATAAAATATTTCGGTAAATCAACGGCTAATCAAAGCTGATATTTTCACTTTTCGGAACTTCGATTAGAATTTTTTTGTTACTTTCTTGCTGTTGTGGGCTTTTTGCAGGACTTGTACTTTTAAATTTCGGCGTTTTCTTTACTTTATGCGTAACGTGGTGCGTTCCGCTTTTTATGAGTAGCATTTCAGTGACGAGTCCACCCGAAACGCCGGCATAAACGGTATCTCCGCTAGAAAAGTAAAATTTATCCGCACAGTACTTGCCGCTAGGCAGCTTGCCGTTTGATACGTCGATTGATTTTATATCGTAGCAGTATCTGCCGCCGTCATAGGTTACGCTTGATATCACGCCGCGCATTGAGCCCTTAGCAGGCGCAGGTTTTTGAACGACTGGTTTTTGGACGATTCTTGGTGGCGGTTTTTGCTCAAAAAAAGCACAACCGCTAAAAACCAGCAAAACGGCGGCTAAATTTAAAAACTTAAGCCTGAACACTAAGGACGTTCCCGCCGAGTTCGGCTATTCTTTTATCTACGGCTTGCGTCGCTTTTTCTATCGTTTTTTGGGAAATTTCAGGCAGTTTACCACCCCAAATTTTCTCAGCCTCTTTAAAGCCCCTTAGCATGCCTTCTTTTCCGGCTTCGAGCTTTTGCAAGTCGTCTCCTGCGGCGCTAATGATAAAATTTGAAATCCTATCCGCAGTATTTGCGATACCGAAAAATCCATTTTCGCTCACTAGATCATTAGCTTCGCTTTGGCTTAGTTGCGTTATAGGCTTGCCCTCGTAGCCGATAGATTTAAAATCGACGCCCGATAAGATATCGTTTAGGGAATTTATGCTTTTGTTTTGAGCGCCGAAAATGTCGTTAAATTTTGCAGAACCGTTAAAGGCCGAAACCTGAGATAAGAAATTTGAGCTCGAATTTGAGTCCGCTCTAGCCTGAAAGTGCGACAAATAGCTATTTGTTAGCTGTTTTACGTCGATATTTGCGTAGGCTTCTTGCATCCTTTTTATATTTTCATTTTGATCTACGCTTGCCGTGTTTTGGACGTTTTGCACGTCGTAGCGAGGTTGCGGGATGTATGGATTTTGGCTTAAACCGTTGATGCTTTGCATTTTTTATCCTTTAAATTTTATCCATATTATATATCGTCAAATTTAGGATAAAGTTAACGGGTAAAAATTTATTTTACCCTATCGCCAACGTGGCCGTTATATACGATATCCTTAGCGTCGACGTTTTCGTCGAGTAAAATTTCGCTTATCTTGCCGCTTTTTTTAATGCTTTCGATATCTTGTTGCAAATCCTCTTGATAGCTGTATATCATCGCGGCTCCTGAGACACCCTCTACGCCCTCTAGCGCCTTAAAGAGCTCTATCTCGCCGTCTAAATTTTCCGCGCTCATTACGACTACGATCTTGCCGTCTTGCGCGGCGATGACCTCGCAGCCTTTTACTTGCTCGATTCTTTTGGCTATCTCGGCGGCTTCGTTTCCATCTTTGGTATATACTATCGCACTTGATATGTTCATTTTACGCTCCAAAATTTAACCTCTTTTTCGTACGCGACGCTGATTAGCCTGCCGCTATCGGAGAGGTAAATTTCATTTAAAATTTGCTGTCCGGTTTTTACGGTCGCGAGTTTTGTTTTGCTTGCGATGTCATAAACCAGGATATCGCTCTCTTCGCCGTTCATATACGCTAGCGTTTTGGCGTCGTCGCTAAGCCCCGTCGCATAAACGATAAAATCGGACTTAAAATAGCTCATAGCGCCGTTAAAAACGCCTGCTTGTTTGTCGATACAGCCCACGGCTACGACGTCATTTTTGTAGTCGATGTCGTACATGTTGTCTTTAAAGAAATTTAGCGTTTGTTCGGTTTGGCGAGTTTTTAGATTATAGATATAAATCACGCCGCTTTCGGCTCCGATAGCGATTTTGTCGCGGGTTTTGTTGATTTCGAAATCAACGTAAAGCGCGATAGAAAATTTATGTTTAAAGACCGCTTTTTTGCTCTCTAGGTCGATGTAGTAAATTTCATTGCCGAAATCCGATACTACCGCCGTTTTTTCATCTATGAAAAAGGCTTTTTTAGCGGATTTGTTGGCTAGGTGCATATTGCTAACCTCGTTCCAGCTATCGTTTTCTTTTTTAAAAACGTACAAATATCGCTCGTTGTAATCCATCTCGGTTAAAACCAAAAGCATATCGCCCAGCCGGTCGATACTAAAAATTTTTGCTGGCTCTTCGTCGCTAAAGTGCGTTTTGACTGTGCGAAATTTGATCGGTTCTAAAAATTTATCCGCCTTTATGTCGTAGATATCAAGCTCGCTACCGTCCGTGCCCAGATATAAAATTTCATCTATCAAATTTGAGCTTATCACGTTTGCACCCGCTTTTATGACCTTGTACGGTTGCAAGATCTCAAGCGGTGCCGCCGCTAAATTTGCGGTCAAATTTAAGCAAAAAATCACCGTAAAAAATAAAATAAATTTTCTCATAACGCCTCCATTTTGATACTATTCGCGAAGCAAACTTCCATACATTGCGCGCAGCCCGTGCATTTTTGATTTATGCTCGGGCGAAAAACGCCTAAAAAATCGATCGCTCTAAATTTGCAAACGTCTTGGCAACTACAGCAAATCGTGCCGTTCCACGCAAGACAGCTATGCACGTCGATAAAAATTTTAGCTTCGATTTTAGCTGCAAATTTTAAATTTAAAACCTCTCGTCCCGCCTCTTCGCAAGCGAGCGCACACTCTTTACAAAAGTTGCACCCCAAGGACTTAAATTTAAAATTTACTCTCTCGTTTTCAAAATTCAAAAGCTCTCTGTCGCAAGCGCTAACGCAAGGCGCTTCGCAATCCACACAATTAAATTCGCCGCAAAAATAAGGCGGAGCGATAAATTTTTGAGCGGTTTTGCCGCCCAAAAATTTAGTAAATAGTTCGCGTCTGGATACGCTCACCTAACGCCTTCGTTTAGTACATCTAACAGATTGGAATGCTGAGACGAGTTAGCGTCGCGGTACTCAGGCTTGAAGTTATTTTTAAATTTAGCTTCTACGTTGGCCTGCGGTACGTGGCACGTAGTGCAGTTAAAGCGGTCGTCGCTAAGCTTGCCCTCAAGGTCTTTTTTGTTCCTTATGCTATAAAGGTGCGATTTAGGGATCGGAGTCGCGCCGACGTCTTTTGCGACTTCGGGCATGTGGCAGCTAACGCACATATTATTATCTGCCGTAATAGGGATGAGTCCTTCTAAATCATGGGGGATTAGCGGCGGAGCGTTTTCAAAAGAGCGGTCGTATCTTTTTGATTCGCCCGCGGCCGGTTTGGTCCAGTTGATATCGGCTAGCTTTATATCGTCTTCGTCGATGACATCGTTAGCGGCGCGCAAAATATTTAGGTCTTTGGCGTCTTTACCGTCTTTTAGCTTTACTTTTTCTTTTTTATCGGAGTTAGTTTTTATCTGCTCCGTTTTTTGAGTTTGCGCGGAGCTAGATGATTTTTGCTCTTCTTTAGCTTCGGCACAGCCCGAAAATATGAGGATGGCGCATACCAATCCCGCCAAAATTCTCGCCTTCATTGATTTTTCTCCTTTAAATTTCTAATGTTAAATTTTAAAGCATCGTCGCCGCAAACGTCGATACAGCGTCCGCAGCTAATGCACTCGCTAGATTTTATAAATCCGCTTTGCTTGCCGATAATGCCCAGCACTTGATTTTCGGGGCAAATAAGCTTACATTTCATGCAGTTGGTGCAATTACCTGCATTATGTTCTATGCGTAAAAGCGAAAATTTGCCGACGACCGCGTAAAAAGCGCCCAGAGGGCAGAGCTTTGAACAAACGAGTCTATCGCCCAAAAATGCGTCTATCGCAAATAACCCAAACGCAACGAATAGCCAAAGCACACCGCCGTAGATAATGCCGCGCTGCACGATACCTATGTAACTAACGCCCTCAAATGCCGGCGCGCCCGTAACTAACGATAAAAAAAGCGTAAACGCAAGGATATAATATCTCGCGTCTCTCGTAAAATTTACGAATTTTTTATCTTTGTCGTAGCCTAGCTTTACCCTAAGCCAGCGAGCCGTTTCGGTGATGATATTTACGGGGCAAATCCAGCTACAAAAGGCTCTAGGAGCGATAAAAGCATAAAAAGCTAGTATTATCCCCGCTCCTAAAACGGCGGTAGAGCCGATAGAAAAACCCGCTAAAAACAGCTGCAAAACCGCAAACGGATCGCTAAGCGGAACGACCCCAAATAGCAAAGACGAGCTAAGATTGCCTTGTAAAATTTTAACTCCGTAATAGTTACTCGCAAAAAATAGAGCCAAAATCAAAATTTGACTTATTCTTCTTAAAATCAAATATTTCATAGCAAATCTCCGCCGTTTAGATAGTCGTTTAGCTTTTTATCATCGCCTTTAAAATCTTTCGGCGTTACGTCTTTTAGCTTTTTGTCTTGCCCTTCGATCCAGCCTTCGACGTATTGCTCATTGCTAGATCCCAGCCCTATTTCGCGCGGAAGTACGAAAATAGAAGCCTTAGGCGTCACGCAAACTTGCTCGCACATGCCGCAGCCCGTGCAGTAGTCGGCGTCCACGACCGGTTTAAAAAACGCGTGCTTTTGTGTGCGTTCGTTGCGGACATATTCAAGCCTTAACGCTTTATCTATCAAAGGACAGGCGCGGTAGCAAGCGTCACAGCGAAGTCCCTCGTAAGCGATGCAGAAATTTGGAT
>JBHRQF010000072.1:0-6886 GCA_042645325.1 Campylobacter sp.
CTTCGAGGTAGATTAGTCTGCCTTTTAGCGACTCTTCTAGCTCAAAGCCGCGAGCCTTTAGCTTGGCGATAAACTGGCGCGACGTGATTATGCTTTTTAGCTTTGCTTTGTCCGCGCAGCCGATCAAATTTTGCTCGCTAAGCGTGTAGTTTAGATTTACGCTTACCTTGCCTCTGATAAATAGCATCAAATTTATAATGCTACCCATCACCGAGGACGGTAGTATCACGCCGACGTGTCGCTCCTTTAAAAACGCGAATTTAAATTTGGACAAAAACACAAGCACCGTCGCGATAACCTTAAGATTGCTTAGATCGGCGCCCGTGCTATCTACCATCGAGCGTTTAAACAGATCCGCTTTGGCGTGTTTTAGCCAGCTAAACTGCATAGGCTCTAGAGTTTTTAGATACTCCGCCCAGCTAAAAAACGACAGCTCGACGACCTTTTCGCGCACCTGCGGGGCTTTGGTTTCAGGAGCCAAAGGCGCGCCGAAGCTCACCCTGATAGCGCGCTTGCCGTCTACTTTACGGCTGATTCTTTGGTAGTATTTTTGAGCGCGCGAGAAGCTCGAACCCCAAAGACCGCGCAGATAAAACGGCACGATGACGGAGTTCGTATCGCTTGCGGCTATCTCGTAACCGTGCGCAAACTCGTCTATCTGGCCGTTATAGCTGATGTGGCCCTCAGGAAACAGCGCCACCACGTCGCCGGCATCCAGGCACTCGCGGATCTTTTCTAGCGCGCTTTTGCTCGCTCCCGCGCCGATAGGGATCACGTCAAATAAATTTAACAGCCATTTTAGGTACCAAATTTCATAAAAGCTCTTATGCATCGCAAATCTAATCGGACGCGGAGAGGCCATCTGTAGCACCGCCCAGTCTATCCAGCTCATGTGGTTGCCAAGCAGCAACACGCCGCCCTTTTGCGGGATATTTTCGACGCCGTCGACGTTGATCGTATAACCTATCCTAAAAAACGGCATGATAAGCAAACGAGCAAAAAGATGCGGTAGGTACTTTATCGCTACCAGCGCGCAGATAAGCACGCTAAAGGAAGTAATGACGAAAATTTCGGGCGTGCTAACGGCAAATATGCTAAACGCCATCGCAAGCAGTAAAAACGCCGCCATAAAGATATTTTGGATAAAGTTACTGCCCGCTAGCGTGCGGCCCATCTGCTCCTCAGGCGTGAAAAACTGGATATTTGCGTTTAACGGCACGATAAAAATGCCGCCGCTAAAGCCGAACAAAAAGGACGCCAGCGTCATAAATGCAGCACTTGAGCCCTGCGCGAACATAAGTAGCGAAACAAAAAGCCCGAGCGCGCCAAAAGGCACGATGCCCATCTCGATGTGATTTTTCGAGTAGCTGCCCGCTAGCGCAGAGCCGGCGACTAGACCGATGGTGCTAACGGCCAAAATCGCCTGCACGATCATGACGTTGTTATCCGCGCTCATAGCCTTGTAGTGAGCGGGGAAAACGGCGATAACCAGCTGCGCCACCGCCCAGAAAACCGAAAGCCCAAGCGTACATAAAAAGGCGTTTTTGTTGTTAAAGATATGCCTCGTGTTTTCTTTTAGGTAGCCTAGTTTAAAGTACTTTTTCGCGTCAAATTTAAGCTCCGCGTCAGTCGCCTCGAAAAAGGGAATCTTAAACGTAAAAATAGTCTCGGCTACCGAGCAAACAAAAAGTATCGCGCCGATAAACCAGACCGATTTTATCATCTCTGCGGCATCCGTGCTAGCAGCGGCGTAGCTCTCAAAAATCGCCGAGAAAACAAACGAACCAAGCAAAATCGCCACGATAGTAAAGGCCTGCACGATACCGTTTGCGGCACCTAGCTTTTCTGCGCCCACGATTTTTTTAATGAGGCCGTATTTAGCGGGGCTATATACCGCGCTTTGCACCGCTAGCAGCAGCGTCGTGCCAAACGCCACGTAAAACCAGCCGCAAAGGTAGCTTATAGTGATAAAAAGCGTGAGTAAAATTTCGCTCGCCGCCGCGTATCTCGTGATGTGGGTGCGCGAAAATTTATCGTTTAAAAAACCCGAAACGCTAAAAAGCATAATGTAGGGCAGCAAGATCAGCAAATTTACGAGCGAGGTCAGGATGATCTGTAAATTTTCATCCTCGATGCTCTTAAAAAGTATGTTTTGGATCGTGATTTTGTGGCCAAGATCCACGACCGCGTTGATAAACATAACGATCAAAAAGGGCAAAAAGCCCCTAACCGGAAAAACGCCTTTCATTTGTTCTCCTTTTTGTAGGCATCAAAGGTGTGAAAATTTAAGATATACGGTTTTAGGATCAAGATATTGTCGAAAACGAGCTTTAAAGCCGCGTTTTTATCCTTTGCTTTCGCGTAAATTTCGCGCGCGCACTCGGCTTCGATTTTGGCCGTTTGCTTGGCTAAATTTATATAAGTCCGTAAAATTTCCTGCCCGCGCTCGCTCTTTTGGGTCTCTAGCACGATTTGCAGGATCTCGACCTCTTTTTCCGTCAGCTTGCCGCCTCGCATAAAGATAAATCCGTCTTTTATAAATTTATCCAGCTCAGCCTGGCTGATACCAAGCCTCTCGCACGCCTGCTCGGCGCTTAGCGTCTGGGCGAAATTTGACCCCATAAAGGTATCGAGCGAATCAAAAAGCGCCTCGTAGCAGCGCTTAAAGCTAAAGCCTTTTTGCTGCGTGAGCGCCTTGACCTCCTTAAGGCTTAGGTGGAAGTTACTCTGGACGTATTTGATGAAATTTAGCATCAAAAGCGTATCCTCGCCGTATTGATGGACGTTGTCTTTTACCTTCACGGGCTCTGGCAAAAGCCCCTCTTTGACGTAAAAGAGTATTGTTGATTTGGGCGTTTGCGATAGTTCGCAAAGCTCGCTCATCTTGTAGCTCATCTCTTTCCTTTCGTTAAATTTGACGAAATCTTACGCAAATTTAGCTTAGAAAATCATAAAGCGTAAAGCACCACTTGACACTTTTTAAAATTTAGGCTATGATTTCGTCAAATTTTAAAAAGGAGAAACGATGTTTCAAGATAAAATTTATACGCCAAAGCGCGAAGATTTCGGCGTTTTAGCGGCGGTAAACGGCTGGGGTGCGCGGGCGGATTTTGTAAATTCGGCGGGCGAGAGGAATTTAAATTTGACACCAAATTCGGCGAGCTCGAATTTTCATCTAAATTTAGTCGGCAAAACGGCGACGAATTTGACGCGGACAAATTTAAGGACGCCCGGTGTGGCATTTGGGCAAAACGAACGGGTAAATTTAACGGCAAACGAAGCAAATTCGGGCGGGTTTCCAAGCGGAGAATTTAAAGAAAACAGCGGGCAAAACGGCGCAAATGCAAATTTAAGCGCACAAGCAGAATTTAAAAACGGCGAATTTAAATGCGAGGGAGAAATACGGCAAACGCGCGAATTAGACGCAAATTTAACGCAGATAAAAACCGTCGATATCCACTCGCATTTGCTTAGCTCGGACGTGAAATTCGACCGATTTTACGACAAGCTAGCGCTTGCGTTTTTCGCCAAAAAATTCGACATAAACAGGCGCGAGCTTATAAAAAACGGCTTTGAGGGCTACAAAAGCAACTTCGCGCGGCTGATAAAAAGCTCAAATTTCGTCCAAAAGTCCGTGGTTTTCGGCGTCGATGCGAAATTTGACGAGAGCGGAAACCTCGTGCACAAGGACAAAACCGTCTGCGCCTCAAACGAGGATGTTTTTGCCTTTTACGAGCAAAATCCAAACGAGGTCGTGCCGTTTTTTAGCGTAAATCCAAACCGCAAAGACGCGCTAAATTTGATCGAAAAGTACCATAAAATGGGCTTTAAGGGCGGCAAGCTGCTGCACTCGTACTGGGAGACGGATCTAAACGACAAGCGATATGAGCCCTACTTTAGGCTGCTTAGCGAGCTTGGGTTGCCGCTTGTTATCCACGTGGGCGACGAAAACTCGCTAGCATCAAACAAGGCACTTGAGAGCATCGAGCAGCTAAAATCCCCGCTAAATCTGGGCTGCCGCATCGTCTGCGCTCACATGGGCGCCTCAAGCGACGGCGTTTTGTCTATGTTTTCGCGCGATCCAGAGAAACTGGGCGCCAACTACTTCACGCTACTTCGTTGGCTGCGCGAATTTGACGGGCTTTACGCCGACGTTTCGGCGCTGCTTTGCATAAACAAGGCCCGCATCCTGCCGCACCTAAAAACCCAAACGCAAATCCATGATAAAATCCTATTCGGCACCGATTTTCCCGTGCCTTTTAGCGTGATTTTAAGCAGCTACGACCTGCCGTTTCGCGAGCGCCTGGCGCTAAATCGCATCCAAAATCCACTCGATCGCTACGTGCGCGCGATGAGTTTGTATTTTGGCGAGGATTCGCCGATTTTTAGCAACTATAAAAAGATTTTGGGGGAAATTTGAGCTTGGATTTGGGTGCAAATTTAATAGTGGGCATGCAAATTTGAGCGCGGCGGGTAAAATTTGCACGTATTTTTGACAGCATAGCTTAAATTTCAAATTTTAAGTGCATAAAAAGCAAATTTACTAATTCGCCTGATTTGGCGTTGATTTTTCGTTTTTCGCTTTGTCTTTGTATTTATTTATAGTTTTTTTGTATTTTTCAGCTTCTTTTTCGCCCGAGTCTAGCCATCTTTCAAATTCACGCGAAGTGAGTCGCCTAGGCTCGTTTATTGCCTCGCCGTCTGCATCAAGACTGACTCTGCGCACTCTGAGGCTAAAATTTTCCGACGCTTCTTGCGGATCCTTGGCATCCAAAAGGCAAAAATTTAAATTCGGTTCGGATATATTTAAAATCGCGTTCGCACATCTGCACGGGCCCACTATCGGCTCGGCTTGCCCGAGCGGCCAAAGCGAGCGCACGAGCACGCCGCCGTAGTCCTCTTTCGAGCTCTCAAAACAGATATCGAAACCAAAGTTATGAAAAAATATGTCGCCGGCGCTCGACACTCGTTTGTAGGTGTTTTTATCCGCACTCGTATAAATTTCGATCTCTGCAAAAGCGAATTTTTCGCCCGCAACCTCTAGCACATAGTTTTCCAGCAAATCGCGCATAAAATTTTCTATCTCTTCTTGAGTCGCCTTATTTGGGTCTAAACGCGAAAAAATTTCTTTCATTTTTTGATCGCCTTGCATTTTTACTCCTATTTTTATTTTACGCTCAATGACAAATTAAAGTCACGCTTTATCGAGGTCGCGCTAAATTTGATTATTTTTTTAAATTACTTAAATTTGACGCTAAATTTAAAAGCAGCTACCACCTGCCGCTAGCTCCGCCTCCGCCAAAGCCTCCGCCCCCTCCACTAAAGCCTCCTCCTGAGCTTCTGCCTCCTCCGCTAAATCCGCCTCCGCCGTAACCGCCTCCAGAGCTGCCACCGCCGTACAAGCCTCTACCGCCGGTTTTCATATTTCGCATTAGATAAAAAAGTAGCATGAAAAGAACGAGTAATATCGCGCCTCTAACAAGCAGATCCTCGATACCAAACGTCCCTGCGACTACGCCCGAGATAAAGCCTGATAGCGTCGCGCTAGCTCCGATTCGTAAAGCTGCCGCGCCGAAAATAGCCGAAGCAAATACCATCACCATGCCCGCTACTATCCCGTAAGCCTCCATAGGCGTCTCATCTTGCTTTTCTATCTCCTCCTTCACGCTCTCATCCCCGTCAAGCAATGCAATGATCTTTTGTATGCCTATGTTTATACCGTTTTGGATATCGCCTTTTTTAAACTTTGGGATTATGTAGTAGTTTATGATACTACTACTAAGAGCGTCTGTTAGAGTACCTTCTAGACCGTATCCTACCTCTATGCGTACTTGTTTGTCGTTTGGAGCTACTACTAATACTACTCCGTTATCTTTACCTTTTTGTCCTATACCCCAATGTCTAGCTAGTTCTATGGAGTACTCTTCTATTTGAGCGTTACCTAGAGATTCTATAGTAGCTACTACGACTTGATTAGTGGTGTTGTTTTCATGAGTAGCTAGTAATGTTTCTAGTTCGTCTTTTGTGCTCTGGCTTAGTACTCTTGCCTGATCTACTACCCTACCGGTTAAGGCAGGGAAATTTGAACTCTTTTCGTTTGATGTTTGAGTAGGAGTTTCTTTTGCGGTTTTATTTTGTTCGGTAGCACTGTCTGCTGCCGATAAATTTATAGCCGTAAGTCCTAAAAGCGTAAAAACGCAAAATAAAGTAGATAAAATGCGTTTCATTTTTGTACCTTGGTTGGGTTATTTGGCGAAAGACACGTCCGGCACGCTTTGTTCGGCTTCGTTTGCTTCAAACGTTACGCGCGGTTTTAGCTCTGGATAAAAAATCGCGGCTATAAACTTATCCGGTATCTTGCGAAGGGCGATGTTATAGTCCTTGACCGCTGCGATATAGTCCTTTCTAGCGACCGCTATGCGATTTTCCGTACCTTCAAGCTGACTTTGCAGGGAGAGGAAATTTTGATCGGCTTTTAGCTGAGGGTAGTTCTCGGTGATGGCCATTAGCCTAGATAGCGCGCCGCCTAGAGTTTTTTGAGCGTTTTCAAACTCTTTTAGCTTAGCAGGATCATCTACCGAGCTAACGTCGATCGTCATACGAGAAGCTTTGCTTCTAGCTTCGGTTACTTCTTTAAACACGCTCTCCTCGTGGCTGGCATAGCCCTGAACCGTTTTTACTAAATTTGGGATAAGATCGGCGCGGCGTTTGTATTGGTTTTGCACCTGAGCCCACTTCTCCTTGACCGTTTCGTCGAGTACGGGAAAGGCGTTGATGTACTTCATGGCGATACCGCCGATAACGCCTAAGACGACTAGAAAAATGACTAGATTTTTCATGGGTGCTCCTTTGAAAGATTTTCTACCTTCATTATACATCTAAATGT
>JBHRQF010000073.1:0-6797 GCA_042645325.1 Campylobacter sp.
GGCCGGGCGCGGTTATACATTATCTAAAATAAAATTTTAAAAAGGAAGAAAAATGACGTTTTCAGAGATTATTTTGACGTTACAAAACTACTGGCGCGAGCAAGGTTGCGTGATACTGCAGCCCTACGATATGCCTGCGGGTGCGGGCACCTATCATCAGGCGACTTTTTTAAGGAGCCTGGGGCCAAAGCCGTGGGCGACGGCGTATGTCGCCCCATCTCGCCGCCCGACTGATGGCAGATACGGCGAAAACCCAAACCGCCTAGGCGCTTATTATCAGTTTCAGGTGCTCATTAAACCAAGCCCTGAAAATATACAGGAGCTTTATCTAAAAAGCCTTGAAAAGCTCGGTTTAAATTTGAAAAATCACGACATCCGCTTCGTCGAGGATAACTGGGAGAGCCCGACGCTAGGCGCTTGGGGGCTAGGCTGGGAGGTCTGGCTAGACGGTATGGAGGTGACGCAGTTTACGTATTTTCAGCAAGTTGGCGGCATCGCGTGCGAGCTGGTTTCGGCTGAGATCACTTACGGCCTCGAGCGTCTTGCGATGTATCTACAAGACGTAAATAGCGTCTACGATATCGTTTGGGACGATAGGGGCGGCAACATCGTGACCTACGCCGACGTGCATAAGCAGGGCGAATTTGAATGGAGCAAATATAATTTCGAGGTCGCGGACGTAGATATGCTGTTTCGCCAGTTTGAAAATGCTTTCGGCGAGTGCAAACGCTGCCTAGAGGCTAAAATTTCGCTGCCTGCGTATGATTATTGTATGCTTGCGGCGCATACGTTTAACGTCCTTGATGCGCGAGGAGCGATCAGCGTAACGCAAAGACAAGACTACATCCTAAAAATCCGAGAGCTAGCCAAAGAGTGCGCGCTGACGTATAAAGCTAGTATCGATGCCGCTGCCCAAAACGGCGCGAAGGACGAATAAAATTTGATGAAAATCGGCGAAATTTACAAAATTTTAGACGAGATTAGTCCGTTTGCGAGTCAAGAGGAGTGGGATAACAGCGGACTGCTCGTGGGCTCGTTTGAGGCTAGCGTAGAGCGCGTTTACCTTAGCCTCGACGTCGATGACGATCTTTTGGATGAGGCACAGCTAAACTCGCTTATCATTACGCATCATCCGCTCATTTTTAAGGGGCTAAAATCGCTAAATTTGGACAAATATCCAAGCAGCATAATCGCAAAAATGATGGCTAAAAATTTAAGCTTGATCGCGATGCACACGAACTATGATCTAAGCCACCTAAACGAATACGTGCTAAGCGAAATTTTGGGCTTTACGCCAAAGGAGCGCGATGGATTCGTGCTTTATGCGGATGTAAATTTGAGCTTTGGCGAGCTTTGCGAGATGGTAAAAACGAAGCTAAATTTAAGCCATTTAAGGGTTTGTAAGGGGCGAAAATTTAATCATAATGCGCCGATAAAACGCCTTGCATTTTGTACGGGTAGCGGCGGAGATTTGATAGATAGCGTTAAGGCGGATGTGTTTTTAACCGGGGATCTGAAGTACCACCAAGCCATGAGCGCCGTGCAAAATAATCTTACTATGCTAGACATCGGACACTTTGAGAGCGAGCGGTATTTTGGGGAGTCGCTTGCAAAATATTTGCAAATTTTGCCGATTCCTACTATAATATCCAACTCAAAAAACCCGTTTTCATACAGTTAAAGGAAAAAGATGAATAAATATTTAGAACAGCTAGTCGAGCTCTCAAGCATCGATAAAGATATCGACGATTTTACCCCGCGCCTCGAGAAGGTTCAAAGCGTTTTAAGAGCGACCAAGGACGAGCAGGCGGCTATTTTAGCGCAGATCGAGGAAACGGCTACGAGCGTGACCGAGCTAAAAAATCAAAAATCTCAAACCAACGCGCACATAGCCGAATTTAGCGCGAAAATAAAAGATGTCGCCAAAAAAAGCGGCGCGGCAAAAACCGAAAAAGAAATAAAGGCGCTTCAGCTAGAAGATGAGCTAGCTAAAGAGCAGCTAGAAGCCGCAAACGAAGAGGTCGAAAGACTAGAAAAAATCATAGATAGCAAAAATGCGCTTAAAAGCGAGCTTGAGGCGAAGGCTGCGGAACTAGGCGAAAATTTGGCCAAAATAGAGAGCGAAATCTCGGCCGAGGTTGGCGCCATCGAGCAGCAAAGAGATGAAATATACGCTAAGAAAAATAAGCTAGTCGGCGAGATGAATCAAAAAATCTTGACTTTTTACGAGAAAATCCGCAAATGGGCGCACAATACGGCTGTCGTGCCGGTCAAAAAGCAGGCCTGCTATGGCTGCTTTATGCAGATAAACGACAAGACTTATTCTGCCGTTATAAAGGGCGAAGACATCGTGACATGCCCTCACTGCGGCCGAATTTTATACAAAGAATCGGCGAACTAGCCTTTAAATTTGATAATAATTTATTACGTTTTAGTCCTCGCGGCGTTTGCCTTGGGGGCTTTACCGCTTGCGATTTTAGCTTTTAAGAAAAAGTACAGAGCCTCAATCCCCGCTAGGTTTTTTTTGTTTAAAAATCCCGAATTTGACGCTTCTCGCGTGCATTTTCACGCGTGCAGTTTTGGCGAAGTGCGCTCTATCGCGCCGCTAGTTAGTAAATTTAAAGACGCTGCCGCCGTCTCGGTCGTAACCAAAACCGGTTTTGACGAGGCTAAAAAGATTACGCTAAATACGCGCTTTTTGCCGTTTGAGATATTTTTACCGTTTTGGCTAAAACCCGCTAAAATAACGGTTATTTTTGAGGCCGAGCTTTGGCTGGGGCTTGTTTTTTGGGCTAAATTTAAAGGTTCTCGCGTTATTTTGATAAACGCTAGGATTTCTGACAGGAGCTACAAAAGCTATCTAAAATTTGGCTTTTTTTACAGGTATTTGTTTAAATTTATAGATAAAGTTTATGCTCAAAGCGATCTAGATAAAGAGCGTCTGGAGCGGCTCGGCGCTAAAAATATCGTCGTTAGCGGCAATATAAAATCAGCCTTTTTGCCAAGCCCGAGTAAAATTTACGCCAAACCAAAAGAGCGCGTGATCGTGCTGGCAAGCACTCATGCGGGCGAGGAGGAGCTGATTTTGCGCGAGTTAAATTTGAGCGCAAACGACAAGCTGATACTCGTGCCGCGCCATCCTGAGAGATTTGACGATACGGGCGAGATTTTGGCTAAATTTGCCGCAAAAAACGGACTTAGTTTTTCTAAATTTAGCGAAGCCAAAAAATTTGACGCGCAGTGCGTGCTGGTCGATGCGATGGGTGAGCTAGTAAATATTTATAAATTTAGCGACGTCGTCGTGCTTGGCGGTAGTTTCGTGCCAAACGTTGGCGGACACAATCCGATCGAGGCGGCGCAGTTTGGAAACGCGGTGATAAGCGGGGAGTTTATATTTAATCAAAAGGCCTTATATAGCGCGGTTGACGGTATAAAATTTGCAAAAGCGTGCGAGATAAATTCGCTTTTAAAGCAAAATTTACCAAAGGCAAAAATCATCGCCAAAGGCGATGTGAGCGAGATTTTAAAAGATATTGAGGAAAATTTATGAAAGAAGAAAAAGCCTATAAACTGCTGGCGATTCAGGAAGGTATCTCAAACAACGAGGCAAAGGAACTAATTGATGCTGGGCTAGTTAGCGCCAAAGGACAGAGGATCGCCGTGGCGCGCGCGATGATGAGCGCGGCGACTAAATTTAACGTGCAAAAACTACCGCGACCAAGCGTGATTTTCGAGGATGAAAACCTGATCGCGGTTGATAAACCGGCATTTTTAACCTCGGAAAAAGTGAGCGAAACTTATAAAATTCCTCTGCTTCATAGGCTCGATAAGGAAACTAGCGGCGTGCTTTTGCTTGTAAAAAACGAGGAATTTCAAAAAAAAGCGATCGAGGAGTTTAAAAACTGCCGCGTAAAAAAAGAGTATGTCGCGGCGGTCAAGGGTATCGTGAGCGAGGAATTTAGCGTAAACGAACCAATAATCACGCTAAAAAACAAAGGCGGAGCGTTTTCTAAGATCTCGCCAAACGGCAAAGAGGCATTTTCGCACGTGACGCCGGTGATGGTTGCAGGCAAAAAAAGTCTCGTAAAAGTCGAGATAAAAACCGGCAGAACGCACCAAATCAGAGTACATCTAAATCACGCTGGATATGGGATCGTAGGGGACGAAAAATACGCTAAAAATAAAGCCGCGAGAATGTATCTGCACGCCTATAAAATCGAGCTTTTAGGCTATAAATTTAGGTCAAATTTGAGCAATGATTTTAATAGGCTCGGTTTTGAAATTTCAAGAAATTTTGAGATTTAAAGAGCGATAAAGCTTAAATTTAATAAAATACGCGCTTTAGCTATAAATGTAAATAAAAGGTAGAATGTGTTTGAACAAATCAGCGAGTCGTTTCGTTTAGCCGTTAGTAAAATTCGTTTCGTAGACGATGAAAAAGCGCTAAATAACGCGCTTGACGTGCTTAAAAAAGCACTACTAAAAGCCGACGTTCATCACAAAGTTACCAAAGAATTGCTAGCTCTTATAGAGGCTGATCTAAAGCAAAGCGGAATAGGCCAAAAGCAGTTTTTAGACGCTATAAAGTCAAATTTGACGAAGGTTTTAACCGCGCCGGGTAATCAAGGTTTTGTCTTTGCACCCGTGGCTCCTACGATCGTGCTAATGGCTGGCTTGCAAGGTAGCGGAAAAACCACTACGACGATAAAGTTAGCAAATTATCTAAAGCTTAGAAAGAAAAAAGTTTTGGTCGCAGCGTGCGATTTGCAACGTTTGGCGGCCGTCGAGCAGCTTCGTCAGCTTTGCGAAGCAAACGAGATAGAGCTTTTTAGCATAGAAAACGAAACCGATCCGCTAAACGTAGCCAAACAAGCGCTAGCTAAAGCAAAAAGCGGTCTTTACGACGTACTTTTGGTTGATACGGCGGGACGCCTAGCGATAGATGAAGCTTTGATGAAGCAGATAAAAGATATCAAATCAGCGCTCGAGCCGCATGAAATTTTTTACGTAGCCGACGCTATGAGCGGACAAGACGGCGTAAAAACAGCAAGTACGTTTAACGACGCGCTAAGAATAAGCGGCGTGGTGCTAAGTAAATTTGACTCGGACAGCAAAGGCGGCGTAGCTATCGGTATAGCCAAGCAGCTAAATATACCGCTTAGATTTGTGGGCATCGGCGAAAAAGTCGGCGATATGGAGAGCTTTATCCCTGAGCGTATCGTGAGCCGCATAATGGGTGAGGGTGACTTGGCGACGTTGGTTGAAAAAACTAGCGCCGTAATAGACGAACAAGAAGCAAAAAGAATAAATAAAAAGATCAAAAAAGGACAGTTTAACTTTAACGACTTTTTGTCGCAAATGGAAAGCGTCAAAAAGCTTGGAAATATGAAAAGCTTAATCGGTATGATACCAGGGCTCTCAAGCGTGGCAAATCAGATAAAAGATATCGACCTTGATAACTCGAAAGAAATTTTGCATATCAAGGCTATGATAAATTCGATGACGCAAAAAGAACGCGAGAATCCTGATTTGCTAAATAATAGCCGAAAAAGACGTTTGGCTGCGGGATCTGGACTATCTCAAGTAGAAGTAAATCGCTTTTTGAAGCAGTTTGAAAATGCATCAAAAATAGCAAAGAGGTTTTCTGGTAAAGAAGGTCTAAAAGGGCTTGGAAATTTACTAAACCAAGCTAAAAACTCTCGCCCTAATTAAAGGGCTTAAATTTGGCTACGAGCGTGGCTAAATTTAAGCCTATTTAAAAAACAGAAGGAGAAATATAATGGCAACAGTAGTAAGACTAACGAGAATGGGACGCAAGAAAAAACCTTTTTATCGTATAGTCGTAACGGATAGCAGAAAAAGAAGAGACGGCGGCTGGATAGAGTCGATCGGTTACTACAACCCGATGGTTGAGCCTGAGGTGGTAAAATTTGACGCTGAGCGCTTGGCTTATTGGAAGGGCGTTGGTGCGAAACTTAGCGATAGGGTTGCAAAAATAACCAGCAAATAATTAAAAATGGTAGAAAATTTTTTACTTGAATATGCTAAGCTCATCGCCGATTTTCCTGAAAAAGTGAAACTCGAGCGAGTCGAGCTTGGCGAAAATTTTGCCGAGCTGATAATTTACGCCGATAAAGTCGATACGGGCAAGCTTATCGGCAAAGACGGCAGGATGATAAACGCGATAAAGACTGTAATCGTGGGCTATAAAGCCAAAGATGCGACATCATATCGCGTTACGGTAAAACCTCTTGAGTGAACTTATAGAAGTCGCACTGCTTGGCAAAACAGTAGGATTAAAAGGATTTGTCAAGCTTCATAATAAAGGTGACTTTCCTAATCAATTTAAAAAAGACGCTATATTTTGCGACAAAGATGGCAAAGAGCTTGTCGTAAAAAGCTACAATCATGCAAACGATACTATCTCTTTTTATGGCTTTGAGGATATAGATAGTGCAAAAACTCTTACAAATAAAACAATCTACACTACAAAAAAAGAAACTAGAAAAAACTGCAAACTAAAAAAGGGCGAATTTTTCTATTTTGATGTCATCGGTTGTGAAATTTACGAAAATAACCAAAAACTCGGCGAAGTAGAGGATATAGACGAGGTCGGCACAAACCATTTATTTTTGGTAAAAACCGATGAAAATTTGATTTCCAAAGGGTTGGAAAAAAGTTTTTACATTCCGTATATCGACGTTTATGTAGAAAAAGTCGATGTGGAAAATAAAAAAATTTATACCAAAAATGCTATCTTGATTTTGGAAAATTCTTAATGAAATTTACCTTTATTA